>JADGCV010000028.1 GCA_015228815.1 Magnetococcales bacterium
TTCATTAATAATTTAGAAAAATCAATCAAATTTAGGAACTTCCACTTTTTTTCCTAAAAAAGTGTCCGGTAGTGAAGCCGTGGTAAACACGTACATGACCATCGACATACAGATAGCCAGCTTCGTCCGGGTCTCCTTCCATCCAGGTTTTGGCAAGTTCCTTCATCCACGCTTCTGGATTGCCTGTACTGGCCATGAGGCTGATCTTTTCCCTCAGGGTGCGTACTTCTGGTGCGCGGTCCAGGCCGATGACTTTGCCAAATTCACCGGGCGGAATATGGCGCAAACCTTCTGGACGACGGATACGGGCCAGAGCCATAAAGCCGAGGGTGAGCAAAATGTGCAGGCAGTTGTAGAAGCCGTTGGGCAATTTTAGGTGTTTGCCGATGCCACTCAGAAGACCGTTGGCGCATAGACTCGGCAATCCGGCCAGAAGACCGCCCATGCTCACATCGGCGCATAATTCAAAACGGCTGACGGCACTTTGAGCAAGACCAATGGCGGCGAACATGCGTTCGTCGGCACGGGTGCAGGCGGTTCCGATACCATTGGCGGCCTGGGCATCTGCTTGGCTTCGCTCGGCTTTGGTACTCCCGGAGGGTTCTGCTTGGTCCCTTGATGGACAATCTCCGGGAAGTATAACCCGCTTTTGCGTGATGGCCTTGCGTAGAGTGGATTCTCCGACCTTAGCACGTCGGGCAACTTCGGCGGGTCTGTGCCCATCTGCCAAGAGTCTCTCGCATTCGGCGATTTTATCCTTGCTCAGAACGCGGGGCTTGTATTGGATCGAACTGGTCATGAAAAAAGAACCTGGTCCTTCTTCCCGATATTGCTTCGTCCAGTTCATCAGGGTGCGGTGTGCAAGACTTAAAGGTGTTTGTTCCAACTCAAATGCGCGTACATGGCCGTTGACCATCAGGCTGGCGATTGCAAAACGCTCTCCGCCTTTGTCACCTTCGCTGTGGGAAAAGTAGTTGTCGCTGCCGATAAAATAGGTGACGTGACCGTCTCTTCTGAGAATGCTCAGGCTTGCACCGATCTTCTCGGCACCTTCTGGGAACCCAGGTAAAAATGGCTGACGCATCTCCGCTCGCTTTCCAGGCTTGACCGTTGGTAGTCACCGCAGAGAGTTTACCACCGAAACCAGCGAATCAAAGTGCCGTCATGAATTCCGGCTAATTGGTGGAAATACCGTCCGGGATCAGGAAGTCTGACGTTATATTCTGCGCGCCGCCCGCACCGCCCAGTCTTTGGCGGATCGGGAACTGGAATTGTTGCACACCCGGATGCAGATCATCAGGCGTCTGGGGCAGGCGGCGGAATATCGCGACAACGAGACTGGAATGCACATTCAGCGGATGAGCCATTATTCGGTATTGATTGGCAAGGCGCTGGGTTTGTCAGCCGGGGAACAGGAACTGCTGCTTCATGCCGCCCCTATGCATGACATTGGCAAGATTGGCATTCCGGACAGCATTCTGTTGAAACCGGGAAAACTGACACCGGAGGAGTTTGACATCATGAAGACCCATACCCTTCTGGGTGGGCAACTTCTGGATCAGGATCCCGCTCCTTTGTTGCGGGCGGCCTGTGAGATTGCTCTGAGCCACCATGAACGCTGGGATGGCCGTGGTTATCCCAATGGTTTGGCTGGAGAGGCGATTCCCCTGATGGGGCGCATTTGCAGTTTGGCGGATGTTTTCGACGCGCTTCTTTCCAGGAGGCCGTACAAACAGCCCTGGAGTGTGGAGCAGGCGGTCGAGGAAATCGGCAGATGTTCCGGGACTGCCTTCGAGCCGGGGATCGTTGCGGTTTTCCACGACATCCTGCCGCGGATTCTCGAAGTGAAGGAAGCCTTTCCCGATCAGGGGCAGCCTTGAGGGACGTTTGGTTGACAGCATTCCCGATTGGCGTATCATTGCGTTTGACAAGGTCTTTGACCTTTGTTAAACCCGGACCGGTATTCATTGTTTTCTTCAAACCGCTTCGACGCCCTGCCGGGGCGTTGTCCATTGAGACGCAACCCTTCGGAAATCCAACATGTCCGAGAAGATCATGAAAAAACCCAGCGCCCACTACCGTGAGCAGTTGCTTGGCGGGGCCTTGACCGAGGACATCGATCAGGCCGCGACCTTGCCGTATCTGGACGGTTTGGTGGAAGCCCTGGAGCGTCCGGTGACGAGGATCGCCTACAAGGGGGTGCTGGTCTGGCGCTATGAGGATGGGGCTCCGGAACCCCGTGGACTCTACCTGCATGGGCCGGTGGGCCGTGGAAAATCGATGCTCATGCAGTCGGTATTCGATTCGGTCTCGTTTTCCGAGAAGAGACGGGTCCATTTTCATCCCTTCATGGACGAACTGCATCAGCGCCTCCACAAGGCCAAACCGGAGGTCAATGTCGATGTGATGCTTTATATCGCCAGCACCATCGCCATGGAATCAAGATTGCTTTGCTTCGACGAGTTTTTCATCGATCATATCGCCGATGGCATGCTTCTGGGCCGGTTGCTCGATGCCCTGTTCCAATGCGGGGTGACCCTGTGCGCCACTTCCAACTGGGAACCGGACAATCTGTTCAAGGGGGGATACAATCGGGCAAGTTTTCTTCCATTGCTCAACATCATCAAAAAAAACATCGAACCTCTGGATCTTTCCAGTGGCGCGGATTGGCGGCGCAAGGGGGGGGGAACCGCGAGCCTCAAGGAAGGGTCGCCCGAGGATGAGTTTACGCGCCTGGCGGGGCAACAGGCCCGTCCGGAACTGGTGACTTTGGGACGTCATGAAATCGGCGCAAGGGGGCGGCAGGGCGGGCTTTTCTGGTTTGACTTTCGTGAATTATGCATGCGTCCCCTGGGGGTTGCCGAATTCATGGACCTGTGCGGGATGGCGACGACACTTTTGATCTCCGGCATTCCCGACCTTCGGGCCAATGTGGTCGATTCCGCCTCCCGTTTTGTCATCCTGGTCGATCTTTTGTATGAATCGAGAATTCCGTTGCGTCTTTACAGTGACCTGGAGTTCGACGACCTCTGTCCCGAGGGACCGGTGGCGTTCGAGTTTCGCCGGGCGGCGTCCCGTTGCGTCGAACTGATGCGGTTCAACGGTACCGTTTGACCGGTGGAGCAACCGTTCATACTCCCCTTGACAGGATTCCCACTGAGCAGGGAATGACGGAGTCTGAACGGTGATCCGGTGGATGATCTATTCAGACCTCACGCTCCACCCTGTTTCTCCCGCGATTCTTCGCGGAATAAAGAGCCTTGTCAGCCCGACCGACCAATACGTTGACAGTGTCATCGTCCGTGCATTGACTCACTCCAAAACTTGCTGTGACATTGCCAACATCATTGAATGGATTTTTTTCAATGATTCGGCGTATTTTTTCTGCAATTTCATAGGCCCCTTCCAGTCTTGTTTCAGAGCAGATCAACATGAATTCTTCTCCACCCCATCGCCCGAATACATCGGTATCTCGTACATGAGACCGAATCAGCTCTGCGATTTTGCACAGCACAGCATCTCCAACATTGTGCCCGAATCGATCGTTGATGCTTTTAAATTTATCGACATCACCCAGGACGACAGAAAAAACATTTCCATACCTGTTGTATGATTTCATCAATTCAGACAGCGTCGCATCAAGTTTGTATCGGTTATAGACCCCAGTCAGCCTGTCGGTCATGTAGAGTCTTTCCAATTGTGAGTTCTTGACATCAAGATCTTTGGCATACTGTTCCATTTCACGATATGAGTCATCACGTTCTTTTGTAACAGTATTTGCAAAATGTGTGATTGCCTGGAAAATTTTTCTTGGTGAAACGTCAAGAAGATTTGGACCTGATGTTTCCTGATGCCTGGGAAGGATATATTGGCGAGGTACAGGATTTTCGCTGATACCGACAAACGTCATTGTGTTGTTCAATACCTCATGATGACCTTCTTCATGGGTAAAATATTCTCCGTAGGTAAAGAATCCTGAAACTGGTGCAATTCTTGAGACTGCCGCGATTTCCTGGTCGATACTCTTGTGCAATATTTTTTTCCGACCGCCACAACTGAACATCCAGATTGATTCGATATGGTTTTCAACTTTGCCATCAAGATAGGCATCATCGAGAAGCATGTCTACATTGGCGTAACCAAATACGACGTGCTCTCCAACATTCATTATTCCTGAGAAATGGCATGATCCTGTTGTTTCATCAATATCAAGGAGAATACGGGAAATGTACATGTTCCCTCGTTTTATCATTAGAGGAAAAACACTGCTTATTGAGATTAGATTGTCCTCGGTAACGCCGCCAAAATAATATCTATATAAATCAGTCACCTTATACCCATTGATGGTGCGCACAATATTCATATGGGAGTCTGTGATAATCATTTCACTTCCCATAGGTTCCCAATTAAATTTCATGAATTGTTTTACAAATAGTGATTCACCAGAAATAGAAACAACGACGGCTCCGTTTCCAATAATATCTTTTCCGTGGAAAATGAGACTTTCTTTCAATCGATCATTATCTCCGGCGCAGCCACCCACAACGATGGCGGATGGCGCGATGTGTCCAAGACACGTCAATAGTTCCGAAGGAATGACATCGATGCCAGCGCTTAGCAGAAGAAACATCTTTGTATTTTTGTTGACAATGCACCCAACATTGGATATTTCGCCATCAATCAATACGGATGCGGCAACTTGGCTTGAGTTAAACGCTGAAAATGAGATAATCACACTGTCTGACTGCGATGCGCCATCAATAATTTCTCCAGTTGTTGTTGCCCCAACAATAATGGCATCAGGAAGATATTGATGAAGCTCTGACAAGATATTATAAATAAATCCTCTGTCAAGGACGCCGGAATATACCTGGACAAGAAGGTTTCCCAGCTTATGGATATCGTTTTCGAGTATAAAATTCCGAATTTTTTGTCCACCCCTATAGATGGTATTAAATACCTTCATGATGCACCTCACATAGAGAAATATTGAACTTTCTGTTGATGACTCTGTGACTGGTAGACATGACATCAATTGGTGGCATGATGCAGGGCGTGTCACACCAGGGTTGGTCGAATCGGGTCACATTTTCCACTCCCGGACCAGGACCATGAGCATCATTGCCCCCCAGCGTCGCGCCAGGGACTGGGGGTGCGCCTCCAGATGCACCACCCCCCGTTGACGCAACGGTGGCTTCATGGACGCACCCGTTCCCTGGAGGCGGATCCGGAACAGCGCTTCCTCGGGAACCAGAAGGCCGTTTTGTTCCACCACCTTGACGGGACCGCCGAACAACGAAGCGAGCAATGGTTCGTCCATGTCGGTGATGCCCATCGTTTCGGTGGACGTGCGCTGAATGGCGATGGGGGGCATCTCCGCCACATCGGCGATGAACCATCCCTTGGCCTCGGGACCGACCCGTTTGAGAACCTCCTCGGCGAGAAAGGCATCCACCGAAAAACGTTCCCGACGTATCACCGTCGCCAGGTGTTCACCGGAGCGCAACCAGGTCCCCACGGCCAGATCGGGGGAGACATCGACCAGTGTTCCTGCAAAGGGAGCCGACAGGATCAGGCGTTCCAGGGTGGACTGAATGCCTGCCAGGGAGGCGGCGCTGCGTTCCCGTTCACCTTGGGCAACCCGCACCCGCCGTGCCCAGTCCAGATCCAATCCGCCGATGGCGCGTTCCCGTTCCGCATGATCCAGGCGGACCTGATGCAATTTTCTTGAGTGTTCAAGTTCGGGAGCGTCAAGCACGAACAAGGCCTGCCCCTGGACCACCGTTCCGGAAGGGGGAAGATCCATGCCTGCCAGGCGGGCGGGACGCGGGGCATAGAGGTGGACCAGCGCCTCTCCCTGAAGAAGGGCCGGGGCGGTGATGTGTCCCGACCACGGCCACAGCGCCAGCGCCATCAGTCCGCTGACCAGCAGCGGCAGACGTAAGCGCGAGCGCGCCTGACTGAAGACCCCGGGCCATTTTTTCAGCTCTCTTCCCAGGGGCAGCAGAATGAACCAGCCGATTTCGACCGCAAACAGGGCGATTCCCACCACCTTGATGAAAAAATGATAGACCAACAAGGCAATGCCAAGAAACAGCAACAATCGGTACATCCAGGTCGCCACGGCGAAGACGACGAGAAACCGGGTCATGACCGGTGAAATTTGTTCCGGAGGCGGGGTCATTGGGTTGAACAGGAGTTTTCGTAACCACCAGCGTCCCATATCGAAGGCGCGTTGGTGCAGATTGGCGAGGTCCAACGCATCGGACAGGACAAAGTAACCATCGAATCGCATGAATGGCGAAAGGTTGATGGCCAGGGTCGTGGCCAAAGAGGTGGTGGCGATCCAGAAGGCGATGTCCCGAGCGCTTCCCCCTGGCAACACGTTCCACGCCAGGAGGGCCAGAACGGCCAGGCCCCCTTCCGCCACGACACCGCCCGAGGCGATGGCAAGACGGCGTCGGCGATCGTCGAGTTTCCAGGCTTCGGTGGTGTCGGTATACAGCATCGGCAGAAGTACCAGAAACGCTACCCCCATGGTCGGAACCCGGCAACCCGCCTGTTTGGCGGTGTAGGCATGTCCCAGTTCATGAATGCTTTTGACCGCCATCAGGGTCAGGCCGTAGCCGAAAAGGCTGTTCAGACCCAGATGAGCGAGAAGTGTCGCCTGGAAATGGTCCCACTGTCGCAACAGCAGAAAAACGTCGATCCCTGCCAGACCGATCATGACCCAGAGAAAAGGGAGGGAAAAAAATGGCGCCACCCAGGGCAGGGTGCGATCGAGAAATGAATCCGGTCGAACCAGGGGAATGCGGAAAAACAGGTAATGATGCAACAACCACTGGAGCCACGGACCTTTTTCCGACGTGACCCTGTGCGCCAGTCGGCGGCTCCCGGCGGGATGGACCGATCGTGTCAGATGGTTGTCGGCGAGAAACCGGGACAACGCCGTCACATCTCTTTCTTCCAGGTCCAAAGTCGTTTCCTGGGCAATGCGTTCGAGGATTCGCGAGACATTCCCTTCGTGCCAGCGGGAAAGGATTTCGAAGGCGACCCAATCGATGCGGAAGAAATGATTCCTCCCAGGATCGGCCAGTGTCCAGGAGGGGGAACCATCGCGGGCCGGCGGGGCTGGCCTGAGGATCACCTCCTGGCGCAATTTGGGCAGGGGTCCGGAGGCCGTCGCCATCATTGTCCCAACCATTGACGGATAAGCGCGATCGGTCGCCGCATCATCCACCAACCCACCGTGACCGTCTCCCCTGCGATCCGTGCGGTCCCTTTGAGTCCCAGGCGGGGTGGCGGGAGCGCATCGATGAAACGGGCGCGCATTCGGTAACTCACGAGGTCACCCGGTCGAACCTCCGCCTCGTAGGCGAGCATGCGCATGCGCGCTGTCCGTGGATGCAGGGGATCGATGTTGAGGAACAACGTGACGGCAACTTCTTCGGGCAGTGGAATCAGGTCTCCAGGGGCAATCCAGGCTTCGATTTCCACATCCTGTTCCGAGGCGATGGTCAGGATTTTCTCTCCTGTGACCACGGGACGGCCAATCCAACTCTGGGTATCGCCGAAGAGGGCGAGACCCGCCCGAGTCGCTTTGACCCGGCAGCGTCCGAGCAATTCCCTCAATCCTTCCGCCTCCAGTTTTTTTTCTTCCACCCGGCCCGACAGAATGGCCAGTTGTCCCTTGGAGCGCGGATCCTGCAATGCCGATTGCGTTGTGATGTGGTATTCCGATTCGGCGATGGCCAGGCTTTTCTCGGCGATTTCCAATCGGCTGCTCAATGTGGTGTCATCAAGATCGAAAAGTGGTTGTCCGGGAACGACCAGGGTATTGGGTGCGACATGAAAATGTTCTACCACCCCATCCATGGGGGAACGCACCACCTCCGGATGACTGGGGACGACTTCGGCGGGGGCCAGTGCCGTCAGCGGAATCCGGAAGGCGAGGAGAATCCCCAGGGAGAGGACCGTCAGGAGACGCCATTTCCACGACCGTTGCCACCGCCACCAGGAAAATTTTTGTCGGAGCCGCTCCCGACAATGCCACGCATGGCCGTAAATGCCTGCCAGATGGTCAAGGATTTCCCCTTCGGCTTCGACAAACGGGGTCTCGCGCGCCAGAAGCAACCATCCTTTTCGCACCGCTGCCGATTTCAAGGGAAGGGCGATGGCATGGGGCGGCAACCATTCGCGCCATCCTTCGGCAATGGCTTCGGGGGCCTCGTCCAACGACATCGGAATCGGGGTCGTGGCGGATGCCTTGTCCAGCGGTACAAACAGCTGCCGCAACCACAGGACAAAGGGGGCCCCTGGTTCGGCCCTGGGAATGCCCGACAACGCAACCACCTTTCGTTCGGTACCGCACCACAACACCCCTTGCCGATAGGGTGCCAATGAATAAGTTTCATTGACCATCACAAAAAACAATTCCGCAAGCGATCCTGCTTCCCGCGTCCGCTCGGCCAATCGCAGGAGAACGACCAGGGGTGGGGGCGAGGAGCGGGTGTTTCCGGTCGGTTCAACGTCGATGGGTTGAACCGGACCGGTCATGGCGGGACCGTGGGCGGGGGATTCAGCATGACGCGACCGCTCATTCCGGGGAGAAGGTCGGTAGGCTTTTCCTGAAACCGACCGGTGACCTTGATCGATTGGCTGACCGCATCGACCCGTGCGCCGATGCGCAGCACCTGGGCGGGATAGTCACGTCCGGTTTCATCGACCTGCAGGACGAAGGGAAGATGGGGTGACATCCAGCGCAACCATCGGGAAGGGACGATGAACTCGATTTCCATGGCGCTGTCGTCGATGAGGTCCAGGATGGCCTGACCGGCCTGGACGTACTGGTGCTGCCGTCCTTTTTGTTCGGCAACCCGTCCTGAAAAAGGGGCCAGAAGAATACACTTGGCAACGGTTGCCGTCATCAGGGCGACTTCGGCACGGGCCTTTGCCGCCTCGGCGGCGCTCGTGACCTCTTCCATGCGGCCTGCCGATTTCATCTCCACCAGTCGTGCGTTGACCGCGGATACTTTTTCTGCCGCCGCGAGGACCACCCTGGCTTTTTGCAGTTGTGCCTGCTGAATGGCACAATCGAGGGTGACCAAGGGCTCCCCCGCTTTGAATCGCCCCCCTTCCGCGACATGAATGCGTACCAGCCGCGCCGGCAATTCGCTGGAGAGGGTCGTATAATCCCTGGGAAGAATCTGGGCCCGCAGGCTGTCGGCATGCAGCGCATCCGGCAAGGCGGATGGAGCGGGTCGATCCGCAGCGACCGGAATGGTTACCGATTCCGTCGGCGGCTGCGATGGCGCAGAGAAGGTTGCCGCCACTGCCTCCTGGAAAAACCCGGAGAGGAGCGGGAACAGGATCGAGATGACCTTGATCGTCCCTGGCTTCATGGGGTTCGGGTGACGACGGAGGCGGCGATCCATGCCCCATCGCCGATCCGCAACCATGCGCCATCCGGGCTGGAATCCTGAATCACGACGGGCTGATTGCTGTTCAGGCTTCGAATCCTGCGATAATGGTGGCCTGGGCCGGAGCGGACATGGGCGCGGGTGTGGACGATCCCCGAGTTCGAGGGGACGGAGCTACCGGTTCCGGACGTCGATGAAAAACTTTTATTCCCCTTGGCGGCGACTTCGGGGGCTGGGGACTTGGAGGTGGCATCATGGGGCAGTCGCTTCAAGGACTGAGAATCGGATTTGGGGTGCGTTGGGTTGCCAACCCGATCACTCTTTGGCCGATCAGGGGATGATTGCCCGTCGAACGCCTGCCGGACCAGCCAGGCATCGACCCTTCGGGTCAGATCCGAAAGAGTCCCCTCCTGGATGGATCCCACGTTCGGATCCTGACCTGTCGTTGCCATCATCCGCCCCACGGCCCCATGGGTCAGGGCCAGGGCATGGTAGTAACGCAATTCCGCCAGCACGGCGCTGGTATCGCTGGCGATCCGGTCGATCAGGCTTTGAGATTCCTGCGCCTCCCGGTTGCGCATGTGCCGGGCGATTTCCTTCTCCACCTCGAACAGCGCTTGCGCCCGTTTCAACTGGGTCGTGGCGATTTCGTACTGGTGATGGGCGATATGAACCTGGGACAGAAGTGCCATGCGCAATGCCAGCCGTTTGATCTTAAGGACTTCCTCGTTGGATTTGTCATAGGCCCAGCGATCGGGAGCCGACAAAAGGTTCATGAGGTTCCAGGTGACCCGAAGTCCCGTTTCATACCAATCCTTGTTGAGGGTGTAGCTGTTGTCGTCCCGTTTGCGCGAGGCGGACAGGGAAATTCCCGGGAACAGTTTCAGCAGGCTTTTTCGGGTTTCATCGACGACGATCCGTCCCTGATAGGCCATTTCACGCATGTCGGGTTGGTTGATCAGGGCCGATTCTTCCATTGTTTCCAGAGGCATCGTCCAGGTCGGGGTCTGCCGCGGATCATCGGGCACTTCCAGGGTATAGTCCGTGCCGGGGGGGAGGGTGATCATGGCGGCCAATTCCACTTTGGCCGTCGCCATTTCCTGAAGAATCGACTCCAACTGACGCATGCTTTCCAGCAAGGTTTTGCGGTAGCGCAGAAAGTCCAATGGGGCCTTGAGCGCGCTCTTTTCCGCTTTGTGTGCGTCTTCCAGGGCCGTTTCGGCCTGTTGGATGATGGCCGCGACCCTGGGTTTCAGTTGTTGGGCGGCGACCACGCGCCAGTAGGCCGATCGTGCCTCCTGGATCAGATTCTGGATGACCTTGCGTTCCCGTTCGCGGGCGATGAGCTGCCGGTCGGCATTCTGACGGGCGTTGAAATAACTGACGCCAAAATCGAGAATATTCCACGAAAGGTCCAGATCGGAGGTGATGTGTTCCCGGTCCTGGGAGGTGGAGACTTCCAGGGATTGGTTTCCGGTCAACATGGAACGACTGCTGGAGGCGCTGTCGTTGGAACGTCCCGAATAGGCGCTGCCGGCGGCAAGTTTTGGCAACAGTTCGAATTTGTCCAGTTTTGTCAGATCCAGCGCCTGGGCCTCCTCGACCACCTTGACCCGGTGGTCCAGGTTGTATCTCAGGGCGCGGGCGATCACCTCGGGCAGCGACAACGGTTTTTCGATCCGGGCGACCGGCCCGAACATGCGCTCCAGATCCACCTTGCGTGACGTTTCCATTTCGCCGACGGTCAACGTTTGTGGCGTGACCACGCAGCCGGCGGTCAGCAATGCGGCGAGAAACAGATATTTGGGAAAAAATCGGGAACGTGGCGAACGTTTCATTTCTGTCATCGGACGATGAACCCAAGGTCAGAGGTGCAAAGGCATTTTTTCGCCATCTTTAACTCCAGGGATGGGCCTGATCAAACCGTTCCCCGGCGCCGAAACCGAAGGCTGGGGATTGGAACCGGTTATGAGGGCATGCCAGAGGCCATTTCAATTGTCTGTAGGTATTTTTCGAAAGATATGGCACGAAATCAACGTCATAATTCTACCATCATCCATCGTGCGATGCAATGAGAATCACAAGAGTTGAGTCATTTCAATTTTTAATCAAGTGGATTTTCATCGCTGCATATTCCGATGAATGTTGTTGACGGTGCTTTACGGTATGCCTGGTCGTCATTTCTTCTCGTGGAGCCATGTTCCATCAACCAGACCCCGAAGAAAACGATAACGTTTCTTATCATAGGGGAATACTGAATGTGATCGGTCATCAATGATTCGATCCGGAAGAAGGCGATCGACTTCACGTCTTGCTTCTTCACGCTCGTTATCATCGGTGCCGACCCACCATCTGGCAACGCCGCGGATCACCCTGACGTAAAATGTGATGGTAATGGGAGGGGTGTTGTTTTTCATCTTTTCGATGCAGTTGGCCAGTTTCTGGTACCAGTTAAGGTAATCGGTTCCATTAATGGACTCGGGTCCTTCCCGGTAACGCAGCAGAGCGATCATGAAAATATTAACAAGGAGGTTTTGTTCAACCTGTAACAACACCCACGGGTTTGTCTGGTCATGGTCAACAAGGGATTCAACCAATTCCTTCAGGCGCTTTTCCGTGGATTCCAGCGTAAACAAACTGAACTCTTGTGGAACTTTTGGACCTTTGTTCAGGGGAAATGCCCGGAAAAGGTGGGCCGTGACATGAACAGCCAGTGCTTCGGCGCGAAAACGCAGGTCGGTGGTGGATGTCGGGTTTGGACGGTTCCGGTCCCGTTCCAGCCGGTCCAGGGCCGTTTGCAAATGCTCCTGGACCCGAGGCAGGTCGTCGATGCTCCTGGCCATGTGCCGCCTGGTCACCGCCCGCATATATGCCGCTTCCCGCCCGGAGATTCGGCTCTTGCTATGGGAGAGGTATTCAGCGATATGGAACGCTTGTTTGGCCTGGATGTTGGCAATGTTCCAATAGCCTGCCATGGCATAAAGCTGGGCGGCTCCCAGGTAGAACGTATATCCAGTTGGGTCCTCTTCCCGAAGTTGGTCCAGGGCATTCCTGAATTCATCGGCTTTTGGGGAAGATCCATTCGCGCTGGCCTGAATCAACAGGTCGAAGAAAGGAAGTTGAATGAACCTGAACGCTTGACTGAAGGTACTGAAAAAAATGGGTGGCGGATTGCGGACGGGAATCGATCCTTCTCTTCCCATCTGAAACAAGAGGATCCCTGTCAGAGTGCCGATACTAAAACACTCATACCAATTCCGTTCAACCTGGTCTTCCAGGATTTTACGTATTTTGTCTCGTTCATCATCGATTCCCTGGGAAACCTTGAACAGATCGAAAATCCTGTTATCGATCGCCATTCGCAGACCCTGGTTTTGCGCGAGCGCCGGATCGCTTATCGGATGGACGGGCAGGACGGAGAAGCGATAATTGGTCCACTCCCTCTTGAAGTCCTGCAACAGTTCCGGGTGGGTCGTCAATGCCTCCCGTGCGGGTATTTCCAGTTCCTTGCGGCTGCACCCATCCTGGAACCCTTTGGAATAAGAGAGCACACTTTCCAGCCATTCCCAAAAACGTTTTTTATTGTCATGTGGCGCAATATTTTTCTGGGCATCCACTCTTGGGGAAGGAAACAGGACGGAGGGCTCGGCAAGAAATGCCTTGGGATGGCGCAGGTATGAATCGGCAAAATTGAGCTTCTTGCTGGAGGATGACCTGTTGGAAATGACTTTCCTGGCCTGAGCAAAAAGCAGGGGCGCACCAGTCAGAAGAACCAGCCGATGCCGGGTTCCTTGCAGTTCGTTGTTGATCCACTCGACCCAGGCAAGCATCTCGGCGTCGCTGTCGAGTATGTTCAATTTTTCCTGGTTGAGGTCTCCGGTGAACTGTTCGATCAGTCCCAGATACCATTTTTCCTTGATGGAGGTGAACTCCTCCGAGACGACAATGGAATCAGGAGTTTTCAGGGCGTTGACCAGGGGGACCGGTAACTCAGGCTTGGCAATCGCGGTCATTTCCCACAAGTTGGCCAGCCTTCGCATGCGATACAGATAGGCAAAGCGCAGCAGTTCTCCCGTGCTTCCCAAGCCGAACAATTGAGCACCGAGGGCCGGGGCTTTTCTTTCCAGCCAGTCTTGGCGCTGCCGGTCGTCGCTGAGTTTCGTCAATTCGTCCAATTCGGATTTGATATGTCTCAACTCTGCAAAAGCCCGGTATTGTTCATCCTCGGCTGCTCTAATGATGGCGGCAAAGACCCGTTTCAGTTCTTTCCGGGTCGGGGGCAGCGCAAACAGGGGAAAATCGGAAGATGCCTTGAAGAAAATATGGTGGGCAAGGGCACGACCCAAGGCGATGGTCGCATTCCGTTCATCGTCATCGGAGACATCACTGGGGAACACCTTTGCGTAACCTGGCCGATAATTTTTCTTACTTGTGTCAGGGAGGGCATCTTTGGGCTTGGCAAAAAATACGACCACATCGGCATCGACAGCGTACCAGACATGGCCTCCTTCTTCTGCAACAAAATATTGATCATTCCGCCAACCGTCCATATACCGCCGCTGAGAGGCGGCGGCTTGAAACAGGTCGATCAATTGGGATTGTGAATCCAATGGGGTCATGATCGTTTCCGTTGCATGGGAGTATTCACGCCGCTCTCCTCTTCAAAGAATGCAACCATCTCATCGTTTGCTGAATTTGAGAGCAGGAGACTGGAAATCCATCCATTCTTGGACAACATCCCTCGCAAACGGCTCCAACCAAGAGGATCAGGAATTGAAAAATCGAGGGCAAGCGGTTCTTCAGGGAGATGGAACGTCAATTCACAGTCCTTGTCTGCCGACGATTCGCGACAGTCAATCAAGGGACTCGGTTCGTCGGCGGAGGAGAAAACTGCCCGGAACAACCAGAGATCAGGAGATGTCTCTATGTTGAATGGATTGTCCTGGCCTAAAAAAGTGATCAGATCCTCCAGGAATCGTTTTGGACCAACCAGGGTGATCAGACTGGCGACGGCCCTCTGCATGTCAACGGGTTTGGGGGAATAGTGTGCGAACTGTGCGTTCAGTTGATTCCGCAAGCGTTTCATGTTTTGGAGAAAATGTTCAGGCTCGCAGTGGCACAAGGCCTCCAGGGCAGTGAAGGCGAAGGGGTAGGGTGATGTTTGGAAAGGGATGGAATCGATCAAGGAATTGATGCACGCCAGGGCGTCTTTCCTCGGGGACGCCATCCGGGAAACGGTCAGCATCGCCTCGGTAAAGAGTTGGGTGCCTTGATCCGAGACGAGGCGGGTCCAGGAACCTTCGCGAACGCGAGAAACCAGGGGCTTGAAGATTTCTGTCGCTTCAACTTCAACCGCGATATGGAGAATCATGGCAAACAGGGGAACTGTCTTGGAATCTGTCTTTAAAGCGGGGGAGGCCAGAAGATTGGCCAGTGCTTGTCTGAAATCGCTGCGTCTGACACTGTCCTGGCGCATGACAAGCATTTTCATGGCCGCGGCGAGAGAGGAGCTGTGATTCAGCATCGGCGCAAGTTCGGGAAACGCCTCTTCCAAAGACAAACCATCCCAGAAGTATCCTTCCAATCCTTCCTTGAGCCAACGTTCAAACCCATCGACCTGGGAGGTGGCCCTCCGTGGCGAAAGGAGGTCGGCAGCGTCGGAATTCCAGTGTTCCTCGGGCTCATCCCAAGGATCCATGATGGGTTCGGATGGCTCGTTCATGTCAGTATCTTTCTCAATTTATCGACTGCGCATTCGATTCCACCATGCTTTTGGTAGAGGCGGTCCATGAAGACCTGGTCATCGTCCTGGTGCGGTGTCATTCCTTGTTGCGGACCACAAAATCCCAGATATTGGATTGTGACGCTGGGAAGTTCCTTGACAGGTATTGGCTGCACAACCCGTTCCGGAAGGCCGTCAAAGCCATGAGAAGGATTCGGGTTGACCATGGACAAGTCCGCTGTTACCCCCCAGGGATCGTCATTGGGGGCAGCATGCCGCTTTCCACGAGCCATATGACGGCGCTGACTTCCGGCATCCGCCAAGGTAGGGCGGCCATGATCCAAACGTTGCACTGTTGTCGCGGGAAGCGACATGGCAATCAGCGGTTTGTCAAAATGATGCACGAGACCCAATTTGTCTCGTAGTTGTCGTGCGGCGGTTGCATCTTTCCTGTGGCCAAGCGTACCGCTTTCTGGCGTGATCCAGAGAACTCTTGCGGGATTTCCGATTGTAGGCTCATGGGTTCCGATCCGATGAGCGTTCAGTTTGACAGTAACCGGTCCGGGAATGGATCGGTTCGCCCAGAGGATGTCAACCTTGTTCAAAGCGACCGGGATCCAGAGTTCGCCGGCAAGTCGGTTTTTTTCTTCCGGGTCCATGCGACATGACACAAAATCCGCGGCATCGGTCACGTTGGTATATGTTTCATTGGCGACTGGGGGGCCAAGCGGACGTTGGCAGTGAATTCGAAATCCCCTTGTTCGGGTGGTGGCATCAAGACAGTTGACAGGGCGCATGTCGCATAGGGTGTCGAAGCTGTCAGCCAACAGTTCATGCATACACGATGGTTTCCATAAGGGTTGAACCCCTGTGGAAGAAGAATGCGCACGGGCCAGGTCGGTCTCCTTTCTTTTCCTGCCGAATTCTCGCATCCAACATGTGATCAGGCATTCGGCAAAAGGAATACCAAACAGGTTCTGCTCCAGCCCATCGAGCAGATTTGCACGGATGAGATCACCAATATGAGAGCCCTTTCGCGTATCAAGTGGGCGTGCCGTGGCAATTATATTATTTAAATAATCAAAAAGTCGCTCTGACAGAGGCATGGTCGATGATCCGGAGAGATTTACCATGACGATTATTTGATCAATGTCGTCTTTCCGAAAGCACTTACTGCTCATGCTAAATAAATCTCATAATCTTTTTTAAGTATATAATGTCTTATCTACCAAAGTCAACGCCTGGGAGATGCATTGATTTTTTGTTTTTTCCTCAAGGCGGCGCAGCCAGCGTTCGGGAATTGCCTCCGGGCCGTGGAGGGCCCCGGCGATCATGCCGGCGATGGCGCCGGTGGTATCGGCATCGCCACCGCGGTTGACCACTTCGACGAGACAGGTTTCAAAATCATGGGTCTGTTCGAAGACCTCGAACACCACGCGGATGGTATCGACGATGTAGGCGGACGGATTTGTTCCGGGACGTTTGCGGCGATAACGAAACTCGGGATGACGGACGACCAGCTCGGCCATCGGACCATCGATTAGCGATTCCTTGGTGCTGTTTCCGATGGCCATCCGCACCATGCGGATGACGCACTCGGTGGCGGCATCGGAGAGGGGATTGTGGTGGGTGACGTGGGCCTGGGCGCGCGAGGCGGCGACGACCTCCTCCCAGGGCCATCCCAGGGTCGCAAGGGCGACCGGGAGGGTCCGCATGCAGGCGCCGTTGCCGGCATCGTGGACATCTTCCGGCATTTCGGTTCGACCAAAGTTGCGGTAGTTGATGATGCCCCGGCGCACGGTATTGCCGACATCGATGGGCTTGCCGCGCAACCATTGATCGAAGGCGCGGGCCGCCGCTTCGGCGGTCACCCGGCCACCACTGGCCAGGATCGCGGCGCCAAGGGCCAGACTCATTTCGGTGTCGTCGGTCACCTGACCCGGCCTCAGGCGCAGCCAGCCGCCGCCGATGATCCGATCGTGAATTCCCAGGGATGCCCGGATTTCTTCGGGGAGCATGAATTCAACCGTTCCCCCCAGGGCGTCACCGATGGCCAACCCCAGATAGGCCCCCACGGCCCGCTGTTGCGCGAAGGTCCAGCCGCTCGACTTCAGGATGGCGCCTCGGGAGCGAAACACCGGGGGAAATCCGAACATTCCTGGCACGATGGGGAAGGGCAGAGCGACAGTCCCTCGCGTTGACATAAGCGGCGGTAAAGAAATTTCTTCCATTTCATGTTCATCGTATTGCTGGAGGCCAGGGGGAAAAAATCATGCATCATCAACCGGCTCAGTTGTTCACGGTTTTCCATGCCAAGATCGGACCACAGATGATCCGGTCCCTGGCATCCCGTGACGATGATCGTCGCCATCCATCGCGCCTCGCGATCGGTGACGCTCCGATGGTCATGAAGAAGTTTCCAGAGGTCCATCCGTTCGGGCAGAGGCGGGGGTCTGGGGGGCGCGACGTCATTCCAGTCGGGTAAAACGAGTTGAAAGTGATGTGTCATTTCGTAAAGATCCTGGAGGCCCAGGCCAAGGTCCAACGGCATGACCCCGCGTTTTTTCCGGGCGCTGGCCATCATGCGGCGGATGAATTCCCGATTGGGATTTTCCAACCGGCCCGCCGGGGGCGGCAAGGGAACTTCCGCGGGCGCGCGTCGGGTGTGACAGCCGATGACGTTCACAAGGACAATCTCCCACCCGACACCCACCGTGCCGATCTTTGCACCGCGGCGGGAATACCGGTCAGGCTTCCCAGGGGATTGAGGGGCCGTCCCGATTCATCGAGGATCGCTTCTTCCACGGGACAGATGGAGACGCATTGTGGATCGTCGAATTCTCCGTCGCATTCGGTGCAGTGGGAAACCTTGATTGTGAATATCGTCCCGTGGGGACGGATGGCGTCGTTGGGACAAAGCGGCAGGCAGGCCCAACATCCGGTGCATGGGGTATCGATGCGGTAGGCCATGGTCGTCTCCTCAAACAGCGCGGCGGTTTGGAATCGTTTCTTTTCTTCCCACGATCGATTCCCTCCGGAATGCCAGCAAGGCCGATCCGATGTCATATCCGGCGTAACGGTTGACGGGTTGAATACCCGCCGCCTCCAGGGATTGCCACGGGCCAAAGCCGATCCGTTCGCACAACACCGCGTTACATCCCTTCAGGCTCCGAATGATCCGGGTCGGATCCCGACCATCATCGCCACAGTCGTCGCCGCCGTGACAATAACGGCGGGTCGCGATCCTGTCGATTTCGTGGAATCCTTCCTCGTGAACCTCATAGAGGATGAATTCATCGGCATGACCGAAGTGCTGATCGATCTTTTCTCCCGTGCGACTGGCAACGGCGACGCGCAGGGAGAAGGAATGAGTGTGGATGGTCCCGGTCGCCAGCGGACGGATGGGGAGAATCCTGTTTTTTCCTGACAATCGTTTCAAGGGGGTGACGGGTTGGAGGTGTTTTCGTGTCTGTTCCATGGGCGGTTGCTCTTCCCCGAGCAGACCCACGGCATCGGCGCGGCATTGGCGGCAGTGGGTCATCTGGGGGATGGCGCCCTGGCAACCGTTGCGTATTTCTTTGAGTTCCTCTTCGCCGGGATTGCGAAATCCCAGAAGCCCGTAGTAGGTGCCATGCGCCGCATCGCTGATCAGGGGCATGATGTTGTGCAGGGCGGCGCCGCGTCGCGATATTTCCTGATTGAGTTCCGCAAGATGATCGTGATTGACTCCGGGGATGAGAACCGAGTTGATCTTGACCCGAACCCCTGCCATGACCAGGGCATCAAGACCTGCAAGTTGGTTTTCGATCAGGATTCGCGTTGCCGTCACGCCTCGAAGTCTGCGATGGTCCCAGAAAATCCAGGGATGGATGCGGGAGGAAACGACCGGATCGAGGGTATTCATGGTGATGGTGACATGGTGAATCCCGAGGTGTCCAAGAGCGGCGGCGTGTTCCGGCAGGGCCAGGCCGTTGGTCGAGAGGCACAGGATCAGATGGGGAAATCGATTCCTGATTTCCGTACACGTCTCAAAGAGCCTCCGCTCATTGGCCAGGGCATCTCCAGGACCCGCGATCCCAACGACCTTCAATTGCGGCAGCCGTTCCTGGACCTGCCCCAGCCGGGTCAATGCCTGTTCCGGGGTCAGAAGTCGCGAGACCACTCCGGGCCGGGACTCGTTGGCGCAATCAAACTTTCGGTTGCAATAATGACATTGAATATTGCATGCCGGCGCCACCGCCAGATGCATGCGGGCATATTGATCCCGGACCAGGGGGTTGTAGCAGGGGTGTTGATCGGTCCGTTGGGCATCGGAAGTGTATCGTGTCATGGCAATCTCCCTGGGAACGGAGGTGGGATGAAACCATCCGTCGGAAGGGTTGGCGGGCCGGGCGAAGGGAATGGCCGGTTTGCTTTCCGTCGGCGGGCCGTTCCCTTCGTCGATGAATGATTCCGCAACAAGTCTGCCAATGGTTATTGTATTGATATTGTTGTATTTTATTTGATATTTTCTTGATGCTTCCCGTCCAATGGATCGGTTTTGTCGTCTTTGCGACACAAGGATTCAGATGCGCCGCATGGGAATGTCGAGGGTTCGGATGCGATAGGCGATTTGCCTCGGGGTCATCCCGAGCAACCGTGCTGCCTTGGCTTGAACCCATCCCGCCTGTTCCAGGGCGGCGAGGATTTGTTCGCGTTCATCGAGGTTGGGATCGTTGCAATCGATTGTCGCGCCGAACGCGGGGAGGGACATTGCCGCCTGTTCCTCCATGAATCCGGGAAATTGGATGAGGGTTGCGTCGATCGTCCCATCGACGCTCATGACCGCGGCCCGTTCCAGGCAATTTTCCAGTTCACGCACGTTGCCGTGCCAGGGATTGTTGGCGAGCGCTTCCCGGGCGCCAGGGGTGATGTTCAGGGGGCGATGTTGCCTCTGGCTGGTCCGGGCGAGAAAATGATCGGTCAGAAGGGGAATGTCCTCGGGGCGTTCGCGCAATGCCGGTACGTGGATTGGCAGGACAAACAGCCTGTAAAACAGATCGGAACGGAACGATCCGTCGCGAACCCGGGCAAACAGATCGACATTGGTGGCGGTGATGATGCGGACCTGGACACGAAGTGTCCGGACCCCACCGACACGTTCGAACTCTCCTTCCTGTAATACCCGCAGGAGTTTGCTTTGGAACGAGGCGGATATGTCGCCGATCTCATCCAGAAACAAGGTACCGCCATCGGCCAGCTCAAAACGGCCCGGTTTGGCATGGACCGCGCCGGTAAAGGCCCCTTTTTCGTGGCCGAACAGTTCCGATTCGAGGAGGGTATCGGAAAGGGCGGTGCAATTGACCTTGACGAATGGCCGGTTGGTTCCGCCATTGCCTGCCTGGTGAATGGCCTGGGCCACCAGTTCCTTTCCGGTTCCCGATTCTCCCTGAATCAATACCGGAGAGTCCCAACGCGCCGCCTGTTCGATCCGTTGAAAGATGGGTTCCATGCGATACGAACGGGAGCGGATCAGATGGCGCGGATCAAACCCGGTACCCCGGTTGGTACGGGAGGGTTGCGGGTGGGGATCGGTCGTTTCGATCCGTGGGACGGTCTCGGGGGAGGGAACCACGATTTCGCGGCTTCCTTGAAGTCGTTGGGCCAGAATGTTGGCGACCGTTTCCAGGGTCAGGGTTTGCCAGTCCAGGAATTGCCGGTTTCCCAGATTGGGTTGTGCTGTCAGTACACCGCCGACATTCTGTTCACTGAGACGGATCGGGACGCCGATGAAGGGACGGTTCGGGTCCATCAATCCAAGACGGCGAACAAAACGTGGTTCTTCCAGGGGTTGTTCAACCACCATCGAATGGCCACTTTGAGCGATCAAGCCCACCATCCCTTCGCCGGAGTGGTAATAGACCTTCTTGAGTGGCAGCGGCCCGCCATCATGGGCGGCCTGGACCAGGAGTCCACCGGTCTTTCCATCCATCAGGGTGACCGCACCACGCCCAAGCCCCGCCTCCTGATCGAGAATTTCCAATAATGCGCGCATGGCAATGGCCAGGGTACCCGCTTCGGCGACGGCTTGGCTGACGAGAAAAATCGCTTTGAGCTGGCTGGCAATGACGGCGTTTCGGGTGAGGGAAAACGATGAGGCGGTGTGGAGATCCATGGCAAACTCCTGAAATCGAGGGCGTGGCACGGCCAGAGGCGGTCGGTTGCTTTGAACCGGTCACACGGCTACAAAACCACCTGTTTCAGACCGCATGGATTATGCCAAGCAAACAAGTTATTGATATAAAATTGAAATTTATCACTTTATCCACGAGTTTGCATTGCCGGAGGGCAAAAAATTGCTGATAACATCATCAAATTGATTGAATATCAGGCAGCCCTGTTTTTCAATGTTTGCACGGTGGGTCAGGAGGACAGGCGGACCTCGTACAACCCGCCGATGACCATGACTTCTCCTTCACCCTTGAAGGCGCCGGGCAAAAGACCGTGGAAAAAGACAATCTTGGGGAGGGGTACCTGGACTTCCATGATGGTGTCGCCGAATTCGTCGGCCCGTTCGCGAAACTCGCTGAAGGAGTTGAGGTTGTTGAGCAGGACAACGGCGCGACGTTTGCCATGGCGCAGACGGATGTCCTGTTCTCCCAGACCATTGAACCCGCGATAGAGGAGCCAGTGGCGATGGTCGGGATGGGTGCGGGCCAATTCGTACTGGCTGTAGGCGTAGAGGACATCGAGTTGTGATTCCAGGGCATTGGTGTTGTAGAGACCCGCGCTTTGCATTTTCAAGAATTTCTGGAACGGCTCCCCTTCGTAATCGTCGAGGGGACCGTTGTGGTGGCGGGGAAGCAGACCGAAGCGGCTGGCGACCCATCCTTTCAGGACTGCGGCCTCGCGTCCGTCGGGATTGAACATCCAGCCGCGAAGAATTCGCTGATAATCGATTTTGTGCCGGTCGGTGCGTCCGCCGGCGCTGAAGCCTGCCCGTTCCAGGTGGCGCATGTAGAAATGGACGGTCATGTAATCCATGAATTGAACCGCCCGCTCGGCATGGGTCGCGAGTGGCGCCAGCTTGTCGAACAGTTCGTGGTGCATCTCCCGCACGCCAACCAGTTCCAGAGGAATCGGGCTTTTTTGAAAGGCGAGTCCTCCCAGGGCGTTGGTTCCAAGATTGGTATGATTGAATGGGCTCTGGGCATTTTTTGGTAGTGCCAGCCGCTGTCCATCGGCAATGTCGTCTTCACGACCAAGTGGGTCCTTCTGTCGCATTTCCTCCCCCGTATTCCTGGAAAAATGGAGCGTCTAAATCGTTTTGTATCATAATCTTACAATAGATATGCCAAACTGGCACGCCATTGGCGGTAGTAAAGGCAGGATGGAAGGCAGTTCATCAAACAAACGAGGAGGCGGTACCCATGGCGATACGTCAATGCGCGATTTACGGAAAAGGTGGCATCGGCAAGTCCACGACGACCCAGAATCTGGTTGCGGGCCTGGCGGAGCTGGGCAAGAAGGTCATGATCGTCGGCTGTGACCCCAAGGCCGATTCAACCCGTCTGATACTGCACTCCAAGGCCCAGTCCACCATCATGCAGATGGCCGCCGATGCCGGTTCGGTGGAAGATCTGGAACTGGATGATGTGTTGAAGTCGGGTTATGCCGGTATCAAATGTGTGGAATCGGGTGGTCCGGAACCGGGGGTTGGCTGTGCGGGACGGGGGGTCATCACGGCGATCAACTTTTTGGAGGAAGAGGGGGCCTACGAGGAGGATCTCGACTTTGTGTTTTACGATGTGTTGGGTGATGTCGTGTGCGGCGGTTTTGCCATGCCGATTCGCCAGAACAAGGCCCAGGAGATTTACATTGTGGTCTCGGGCGAGATGATGGCCATGTATGCGGCCAACAATATTTGCAAGGGAATCGTCAAATATGCCAGTTCCGGCAGTGTCCGGCTGGCGGGGTTGATCTGCAATTCCCGCAATACCGACCGTGAGGATGAACTGATCGAAGCCCTGGCGCGAAAACTGGGAACCCAGATGATTCACTTCGTGCCGCGTCATAACGATGTGCAACGGGCCGAAATCCGCCGCATGACGGTGATCGAATACAATCCCAAGTGCATCCAGGCGGATGAATACCGCACGTTGTCGAAGAAAATCATCGACAACAAGAATCTGGTTGTCCCAACCCCCCTGACGATGGATGAACTGGAAGATCTGCTGCTCGAATTCGGCATTCTGGAGGAGGAGGACGAATCGATCATCGGTCGGACGGCGGAACAGGAACGTATGATCCCGATTCAACCTTCGCTTTGAAGGAATCTGTCGATACCAGCGGAAGTTCATGGAGAACCATCATGTCGGCTTTGACCAAAGAGGAGGCCAGGGGCCTCATCCAGGAAGTTCTTGAACTCTATCCCGAGACTGCCAGGAAGGATCGCGCCCAGCACCTTGCGGTCAACGAACAGGAGGGCCAGCAATCCAACTGCATTGTCTCCAATCGGAAATCGCTTCCGGGGGTGATGACGGCAAGGGGGTGCGCCTATGCCGGTTCCAAGGGGGTGGTCTGGGGTCCCATCAAGGATATGATTCATATTTCCCATGGTCCGGTGGGGTGTGGACAGTACTCCCGGGCGGGACGGCGCAATTATTATGTGGGTTATACCGGGGTCAACACGTTCGGGACGATGAATTTCACTTCCGACTTTCAGGAAAAGGACATCGTTTTCGGTGGCGACAAGAAACTGGCCAAAATGATCGATGAAATCGATGCCCTCTTTCCATTGAACAAGGGGGTGACGGTGCAGTCGGAATGTCCGGTCGGCCTGATCGGCGACGACATCGAATCGGTGGCGCGAAAGAGTTCCGAATCTTTGGGCAAGCCCGTGGTTCCGGTCCGTTGCGAGGGATTTCGCGGGGTATCGCAATCGTTGGGGCATCATATTGCCAACGATACCATTCGCGACTGGATTCTCGACAAACAGCCCAAGGTGGACGGTGGGCCTTATGATGTTGCCATCATCGGCGATTACAACATCGGTGGGGATGCCTGGTCGTCGCGTATTTTGTTGGAGGAGATGGGGTTGAACGTGGTGTCGCAGTGGTCCGGGGATGGAACCCTGGCGGAATTGCAGCGCTGTTCGAGCGTGCGCCTCAATCTGCTGCACTGTTATCGTTCGATGAACTACATTTCGCGCCATATGGAGGCGAAATATGGCATCCCCTGGCTTGAATACAATTTTTTCGGACCGACGAAGATTGCCAAATCGTTGCGGGAGATCGCGACCCATTTCGACGACACGATCAAGGAAGGGGCGGAGCGGGTGATCGCCAAATACACACCCATGATGGAGGCGATCATCGGCAGATACCGTCCGCGGTTGGCGGGAAAAAGGGTGATGCTTTATGTCGGCGGACTGCGTCCGCGGCATGTTGTCGGCGCCTATGAGGATCTGGGGATGGAGGTGGTGGGGACGGGCTACGAGTTCGGTCACAATGACGATTATGACCGGACGATGAAGGAAATGGGCGATGCGACCTTGTTGTATGACGATGTGACGGCGGTGGAGATGGAGCGGTTCGCCGAACGGTTGCGTCCCGATCTGATCGGGGCGGGGATCAAGGAAAAGTATGTGTTCCAGAAAATGGGGATTCCGTTTCGGCAGATGCATTCCTGGGACTATTCCGGCCCGTATCACGGCTACGATGGATTTGCCATCTTTGCCCGGGACATGGACATGGCGGTGAACAGTCCTGTCTGGAGCCGGCTCAAGCCCCCCTGGAAATGATCGCCTCCAGGCGATCGGTTCACCTCAAGCCACGCCACGGTGGCATCGGAAAGGAATCATGACCATGAGTCAATCGGCAGAAAACATTCTTCCCTGTCATCCATTGTTTCGCGAACCGGAATATCGGGACATGTTGGCCGCCAAGGCGGCCCGGTTCGAAAACAAGGCCGACATGGAGAAACTGGAAGAAACATTTCAGTGGACCACCTCGCCCGAATACAAGGAACTCAATTTCAAGCGCGAGGCACTGACCATCAATCCGGCGAAGGCGTGTCAACCGTTGGGTGCGGTTCTGTGCGCCCTGGGATTCAAGGATACCCTTCCCTATGTCCATGGATCGCAGGGGTGCGTCGCCTATTTTCGCACCTATTTCAACCGTCACTTCAAGGAACCCATCGCCTGCGTGTCCGATTCGATGACGGAGGATGCGGCGGTTTTCGGCGGGCATCCGAACATGGATGCCGGCCTCAAGAATGCCCATGCCCTTTACAAGCCCAACATCATCGCCGTATCCACGACCTGCATGGCCGAGGTGATCGGCGACGACCTCCATGCCTTCATCACCAACGCCAAGAAGAATGGGCATATTCCCATGGAGGCGCATACTCCCTCCGCCCACACACCGAGCTTTGTCGGCAGTCATACCACCGGCTACGACAACATGATGGAAGGAATTCTGCGTTATTTCACCCTGAATGAGGTCCATGAGAAAAAGGTCGGGTCCAACGGAAAAATCAACATCATTCCCGGATTTGAGACCTACCTGGGCAATTACCGTTTGTTGCGTCGTTACATGGAGGAAATGGGGGTTGAATACACCCTGTTGTCGGATCCCTCGGAGGTCCTCGATACCCCTGCGGACGGTCATTATCGAATGTATTCGGGGGGGACGACCGTTGAGGAAATCAAGGATGCCCCCAATGCCATCGATACCCTGATGGTTCAGCCGGTCTGCACCGGAACCAAGACCCGAAAGTTTATTCAGGATACCTGGGGCCAACCCGGGCAGGCGGTTCTTCCCCCCATGGGGCTGGAATGGACCGATGCCTTTCTGATGAAGGTGTCGGAGTTGACCGGAAAGGCGATCCCTCCGTCACTCGAATTGGAACGCGGGCGCCTGGTGGACATGATGGCCGATTCCCAGGCCTGGCTGCATGGACGCAAGGTGTCACTGTATGGTGATCCCGATTTTGTCATGGGAATGTGCAAGTTCATGATGGAGTTGGGGGTCGAGCCGTTGCATGTCCTGATTCACAACGCCAGCAAACAGGTTGGCAAGCGGTTGAAGAAGATCCTGGATGAAAGTCCGTTTGGAAAATCGGCGCAATTGCACATCGGCAGGGACCTGTGGCACCTGCGTTCCCTGGTATTCGAGGAACGGCCCGATTTTCTGATCGGCAATTCCTATGGCAAGTTTATTCAGCGCGATACCCGGCACAAGGGAGAGGCGTTCGAGGTTCCTCTGGTGCGTCTTGGATTTCCCATTTTCGACCGCCACCATCTGCACCGGAATACGACCCTGGGATATGAAGGGGGAATGTACATCCTGACCGAGGTGGTCAACACCCTGCTTGCGGAACTGGATCGAAAAACCATGGGCTATGGCACGACCGACTACAACTTCGACCTGATTCGTTGATGAAAGGATGTTGCCATGCCCAAAATCATGTTGCGTCGCGACATGGGAGGAAATCTGATCTGTTATGTGGCCAAGAAGGATCTTGAAGGAAAGGTGGTCGCACTGGAGCATGACGAGGAGCGACGTTGGGGTGGCCGGTTGCAGTTGGAAGATGGAACGGTGTTTCTGATCGATCCGTTGCCGGCGCGTCCCAGTCTGCCGCTCGAAATTCGGGTACGAAAGGGATAGTGTCGATTCTGGGGGTGGTATTGGGCTGCCCCCCTTTTTTTTGGAGAATGGCGATGGTTCAAGGTGATTTTCTGCCTCGGAGGGCGGGCAGCATTCGCGTGGCCTGCGCATCGGACGGGGATGGGATGCTTGATGGCCACTTTGGTTCGTGCCAGCGTTTTATGATCCACGATGTTTCGGTGGCCCGGATTGTCACCCTGGAGGGGCGCTCTTGTGAAGGTCTCGGCACCGAAGGACGGACGACCTTGATTCGCGATTGCCAGGTGGTTTGCATGCAGGCCATCGGTGGTCCAGCCGCAGGGCGGGTGAGCCAGGCAGGGGTGATGCCGTTGAAGGTTTCCCGGGTCGTACCGATTTTGGAAATCCTTGAGCGGATTCAGGGGCGTCTGGCCGACGGTCCACCGCCATGGATGGCCAAGGCCATGGCCGGGTCTGATCGTTTGTTCAATCCAGGGGGAGGAATTATGGCCTGACCAACGGTCATCTTTCTGGGGTCCACCATAGATTCCGATACATGCGTTCGTATCCAACAGATAACGGATCACTCAAAAGTCTTTCTGGGAAGGTCCTCTGCCTTTTCCTCTACGTGTTTGAGAAAATCATTTTCTGCTACCGAGAAGCCATCAACAAACCCCTCCCAGGACGATCTGCAAGGGGTTAATACCAGGCTGTTACCAGATATGTGAACGATTACTTCCATAGAGCACAATATTTGAATCCAGAAACAATGTGCTGGTTCAGCGCAAATCCGACAAACGGCCATCTCGTAGATGCCAAGCCTCTGTTTCACCCGGCAGCCTTGGTTCCACCGGTCCAAGGAGGACGGAACTGTTTTGATGTGTGCGGTTGAGCCGATCACGGGCGACCTTGAGGTTGGCCAGAAGTTTAAGCGACAGCACCCTCAATTGGTCATGCGCCAACGATCCTATGTAGGACTCATCCAGTTAAACTCTCATTAACATGCCAACTTTGTCAAGGGGGGGTGAACGGTTACCCCCTTGGGTTCTGGAATGGCTCGTCCAAGAGAGGTTGCTGTCTCAATCCATTCCTCCATAATTTGTTCTATTTTTTCCATGGCTTGTTGACGAGTAGGTCCATCGGCCATGCAACCTGGCAGTTCTGGAGCCTCAGCGATAAAAGATTGATCTTCGTCGCTCCAGTACATGATGATTTCATAGCGTGTCGTCATAGGGCATCCCCAATTTATATTTGAGTATCAGACTGCGCACTTGCTTGACTTGGTAAGGTTTGGCATTCCCGTTCCTGGGTTGAAGATTCAAGATTTCCAGCATTCCATCATGATTGAAGATATGATGATCACCTCGAATACGCTCTTTGAACTCCAGAGAAAGGAGTAATCCTCGCAAATCCTCAAACGACAGGTTGGCATCAGCGCGTCCGCTTAAAACACGCCAAAGCGTTTTGTCATGTTTGCCCATTACTCGCTCCAGATACTTGATCCTGCTGTTTCATCCTGTGCTGGTTCAACGCAAATCCGACAAACGGCCATCTCGTATAAACTGGTTTTCAGTCTTTCTTCATCGCATTCATGTGATGTCAGTAGCCGCCTATAGTGTACCACCCATGTTCACCCATAGTGTACCACCTTGAGCGGCTGATTTCCCAAAATTCCGGCCCGCCTTTTCAAGACTTTCTTCCGTATTGATTGAAATGTCAATAAGTTTCATACCGATCGCCATCATCCCGCCTCATGACAAAAGAGACATCTCCCCACACCCAATGGCTTGGCCTGATCGTTTTTGAAGGAGAAGGCTTGCCAGTTTGATTTTCATTCCCATCTTTCTGTTGCAATATTCTGTTCCTGTGTCGTAGAATCTTGATCAAGGTCAAGTCATAATAACGTGCCGTTCATGTACAAATTGGGTCAAGGCACGATGGGCTTGGATCACGGGTCGGCAACGATGGGGGATGATATGGGAACGACTGAAAAGGGAGGCGGCTGGGGGGTACGGTCGTCGTTCATGCTGCTTGGAGTTTTTTTTCTGGTGATGGCGCTCCTGACGGGGGTTTCGCTTTGGCTTTCGGCGCGGTTGGACAATCAAGACGCCGATACCATCAACCTTGCGGGGCGACAGCGCATGTTGACGCAGAAGATGACAAAGGAGTTCTTCATCGCGTTGGCCCGTCCGACTCCCGAGATACGGGAATCGTTGGGCATGACGCTGTGGGCGTTCGAGGAGACGCTTCAGGGCCTGATGAACGGTGCAGAGGCCCCGGCGGAACTGAATCGAGCGGCGCCAATGTTGACGATGAACCGTCCTTCTCCCGAGGTGCGCGGGCAGTTGGCGGAGGTGGCGTCGATCTGGACCGGATTCAGGAAAAACATCGAGGGGGGGCTTGGAGATTCTTCCAATCTTGAGGCGATCAAGGAACGTTTGATCGTGGACAACATGGCTTTGCTCAAGGCGATGAACCGGGCAGTGGAGACGATGGCCCGTGAATCGACGGAGCGGACCCAGGGGGTGGTACGGTCGTTGCGCGGGGTGGTGGTGATCGCGGCGGCAGTCGTGGTGGCGGGCATTCTTTTCTTGATATTCATGGCGCGGCGAATCTTCCGCCAGTTGGGCGGGGAGCCGGCGGAGGTGGTGGCCATCGCCGAGAAGGTATCCCGGGGCGATCTTTCCCTGACGTTTGATGCATCCCGATCCGGGATTGGCCTGTATGGGGCGATGGCGGGAATGGTGGACAATCTGAACCGGACGGTGCGGTCCCTGGTGGAGGTGGGAGAACATGTCGTGGCGGAGAGCGCCAAGGTGAGCGTGGCGGCGGTGCGGGTTTCGGAGGGGGCGACCGAGCAGGCCGCCTCGGTCGAGGAAACCTCGGCGGCCGTCACGGAGATGGCGGCCAACATTCATCACAGTACCGATAATGCCACCACGACCGAGCGTTTGGCCCAGGGAAATGCCCGGAGGGCGGATGAAGGAGGGCAGGTGGTGTCCCGGGCGGTGGTGGCGATGAAGGCCATTGCCGAAAAAATTTCCATCATCGAGGAAATCTCCCGCCAGACCAATTTGTTGGCTCTGAACGCGGCGATCGAGGCCGCGCGGGCGGGGGAACATGGCAAGGGATTCGCCGTGGTTGCCGCCGAGGTGCGCAAACTCGCGGAACGCAGCCAGGTGGCGGCGGGGGAGATCAATCGAATTTCGGCCACCAGTGTCACGGTGGCGGAGCAGGCGGGGTCCATTCTTGCCGAACTGGTTCCCGACATCGAAAAAACCTCCCGGCTTGTCCAGGAGATCGCCACGGCTTCCCGGGAACAGAGTCAGGGAAGTGACCAGGTCCGGCAGTCGATCGAGCAACTCGATTCGGTCATACAACAAAACGCCCATGCCGCGGAGGAAATGTCCGCATCGGCCGATACCTTGGCCTCCCAGGCCAATCGTCTTCAGGGGATCATCGCCTTCTTCCAGCTTGATGATGGGAGTTCCCAGACCCAACTCATGCCCTGGTCCGACCGGTTGCTGGTGAACATTGCCGAGGCGGACCGGCAGCACCGGTATCTGGTGGATCTGGTCAACCGCATCTATGCCGCCGTCAAGGAGGGCAAGATGGAACACGGTCTCAACACCCTGGTCCCGGAGTTGGTCCAGTACACCGTCAATCATTTCAAGTATGAGGAAGACCTGTTTGCCAAACACGGCTATCCCGAGGCGGCAGGACACAAGAAAGCTCATGAAAAGCTGATCCAGCAGGTCGGGGAATTCCTGGGCAAGCTCAAGGACGGGGGCGATCATTCTCTGGCCTTTGAACTTCTCGGATTTCTTAAATCATGGCTCAACGACCACATCATCGGCACCGATACCCGTTATGGTCGCTGGCTGAACGAACGGGGGGTATTCTGAAAATTCGTTACAGTACACGATTTCGGGAATCTGGATGAGCATCTTTTAGCGTCGGACGCCATTCTTGAGCTGTTTGACTGCCGGTGTGGTGAAATCGAAACGTTGAAACCGACGTTGGGCCAGGGTGATCAGCCAGGGATTCAACCCGGCCCCGGGCCGCTGCGAAAGAATGCTGTCGAGAAGCCGTGCCTCGTTTCCGGGACCCGAAAGAAAACAGGCGAGAATCCAACCCACGCTCGGGCCTCGGGACAAGCCGGAGTCGCAGTGAACCACCGTTGTTCCTGATCGCGGGCGCAAAATACGGGCAAATTCCTCCAGCTTCAAAATGTGAACCGAGGACGGTCCAGTCACTCCTTCCACGCTGCCGCTGTCATATCGGTCGAGAAACAGCAGGCGCAACACGGGGCAGGCCAGACTGGCGAGGATGGCCGGAGGTTCGGAGCCGGGATCGCCAATGCTCACCACCCCGCGCAGGATTGTCGGATCCTCAAGGTGTTCAAGCCAGAGGATGGCCTCCTCCCGGCAAAAAAGGCGCACAGAAGGGTCGATCATCCTTGATTGGTTTCCAGTGTGGCGAGAAAATCGCGTGTTTCCCTGGCCCGTCGCAGTGCGATCATGCGTACTCCGGGGGTGGCGGCGATCCGGGCCAGCATTTCCGGGCGCGGGTGGTGGCGGAAGCGAAGTACCAGTGTCCAGAAACCAAGGTCCAGGCGTGGTCGGTGTCGATAGTCTGTCTGCCGGGCCATCGCCGCCGGCAGGCTGGAAGTGGCTCCGAACCAGCGCCGAATCCCGCGTGTCAGCACCCTCAAGGCGCACTGCCAGGGTGGCAGGTCGAGGAAGATCACGGTATCGGCCCGTGACAGGCGGTTTGGGAAACAGCGACTGTAGTTGCCATCGATGATCCATTGTTCCAATGCCACGACCGCCGCCAATCGGGACAAAAATTCAGCCTCGGGCGGTCGGGTCCACTGGGCCTGCCAGTAGAGATCATCCAGATTGATGTGTGGCAGGCGCAGCGCCACCGCCAGGCGGCGGGCCAGGGTTGTCTTGCCACTGCCGGGTGAACCCACGACCAGGAGCCTCTGGGCGTTGTGGAGCGGTCTTGCCGTGACCTCAGGATGAGTGTTCATGGCATTCCTTCCGGGGTGAAGAACAATAGGTGGACCAGTCGTGACGTTGTTGCATGATCCGGTTGTCGTAGGCGGGATTGGTTTCCGGCGCGACCAGCAGTCCCCTCTTGACCGCGTCGATCAGTCCATCGGCGGCATCGGTCAAACGTTCCCGCGGGTGAAAGCCGAGCCGACGTTCCACAAGACGCGATGATATACGGTAGGAACGTTCATCCGCCGTATCGGTGGCGGAAGTTTGAACCACTACGTCCGGACCCATGTGGGCTGCCAGGGTTTGGGCCGATTGCGCCAGGGTATGGTTGCCGTAGGCGGCATTGAAGATCGCCCCGGAAACGGTCTCCTCGGGCGCTTCGAGAACGCGCAGATACAGGGCGACAAGATCGGACAGGGACAGATGGGGTCGGTATCTCTGGCTCCGCTCCACCACGATGCGGCGTTTAAGATAACCTTCGATGACAAACCGGTTGAAGGTCAGATCCATCCTTTGCCGGGGTGCGTAACCGCACACCGTCGCCGCCCGCAGGCTTACGGGAGCGAAGCCCCGCCGTCTGGTTCCGAGGAGCAGATGGTCGCAGGATGCCTTGTGCCTGGCGTAATCGGTCAGGGGCATGGGGGGATGGGTTTCGTCAACGAACGATTCACTGGAGTTTCCCGTGCCGTAGACACTGCACGAGGAGGCCTGAATCCAGCGGTCGATCCCCGCGGACAATGCCGCTTCCAGTGTGTTTTCGAACCCCTTGAGGTTGACGTCCCGGGCGATGGCGGGATCGAGGCGAAAATCGGGGTCATTGGACAGAAAAGCCAGGTGGATGACACGTTCCTGACCCCGCATCGCCTCCCGAAGGTGGGACGTATCCCGGATGTCGCCTTCGATGAGACGCAGACGCGGATGATCGGGCAGAGTGCTTGGCCCGAAGATCAAGGCGTCGAGGACCGTTACGTCATGATTGGCGGCAAGCAGGGACGGGACCAGACGGCTGCCGATGTAGCCGCAGCCGCCGGTGACCAGCACCCGCATCAACGTTGCTCCCGGACCGCCCCTTGGGGCCGCCAGGTTTCGATTTGCAGTGTGCGCCGCAACAGTGGCGCGGTGGCGGAGACGGGACTGACCCCGTGCCAGGAATCGTCGCTGGGAACCAGCAGCATGCCGTTGCCGGTGACGGGGGGCAATTCATGAAACGGTTCGAAATCATCACCGCGACGGCGGTAGAGCTGGAGCAATCCGCCCCATTCCGGTTCCCACCGATGTCCGAAATACAATACATTGGTCGCCGCTTTGGTCAGGTGGTCGGTATGGATGGAAATATCGTTGCCGGCGGAAAAGACAAAGAAGCCGACATCGATGGGGTAGTCGTCGATATTCTCACCGATTTTCTCGCCCACCACCCGGCGATATTCCGGTCCGGTCAATGCCTTGATGAGCGCCTGCCAGGCGGGATCCAGGGTCGAGCAGGATTCGAGGGGCCGGTTTTTTTCCACTGCTTTGCGCACCAGGAAACTGTAGGTTTTGTCTCCCCCCTGTTCGCGTCGATGACGGACGAATCCCTCCTCGGGAAAATGGTCGGTCAGGTGTTGCGCCTTGACGGGGGGGATCGCCTCCTTCCACAGGGCGAAACGAAACGGCTCGGAGGCGAGCGGGGTTGTGCGAATCACATCGAGGTCAAGACAGTCTTGGGTCATGGCGAATTTTCCTGGTTGACGCCACCGGGTATTTCCGGACAGCGGGGACGATGTTCGATGATGGGATCGACGCCTGGACCATGGGGTTTGCGGCGCATGATCTGGGTTTCGCGAAAAGGTTCTCTTTGGGCCATCGCCAGATCCCAGATGATGCGGGCGACCGCCACGGGATCGAGAAATTTGTGACGATCAGGGGCGGTTGCTTCCCATTTTTCCCAGAAGGTGGGAATGTTCAGTCCTCCCGGATTGATCAGGGTCACCCGGGAACCGGGACGGTCGCGCACCAGTTCCACGGCAAGGTTGCGGGTAAACGCGGTCTGCGCCGCCTTGAGTCCGCAGTACAGGGCCTCGTCCTCGCGCAACCGCCATGATGAAACCGAGCCGATGGTCACAAGATGGAACGGTTCGGCCTGGTGGCACAGAAAACGTCGCAGGAATTGCACCGGACCCCGAAAATGCAGATCGACATGCAGGTCAATCTGGGAAGCATCGGTCTGTTGCAGCGGCGCCTTGAGAAAGGCGCCGGCGACCCAGAAGAAGAAGTCCACCGGGGTGTCGGGAAGCGGTGCCCGTCGCACCTGTTCCGGAGATTGAAGATCGATGACGTACAACTTCGCTCCGGGAGGCGTTTCGGTGATGGCGTTCGGTTCGCCGGCGCTGCGACCGTAGATGATGGGCGACAGGTTTCGCCTGGCTCCTTCACGGGCCAATTCGAGTCCCAGCCCTTTGGTGGCTCCAAGCAGCAAGGCCGAGGTCATGGTTGCGGACTCCATTTTATGTGTGGGTCTCGGGTTGTCCCTGGGACCGGGGAGGGGTACGTTGGCTGGGGCGACCCGTCCAGGTCGCAACGGGCGCCCATGCCGGCCAGAACGTCCAGAAGGTTGGCATAGCCTCGGTCCAGGTGATGAACGTTTTGTACCGTCGTGGTTCCTGGTGCGGTCAGCGCCGCCAACACCAGTACCGCGGCGGCCCGCAGATCACAGGCGACCACCGTCCGCTCTCCCTGGGTCAGGGAAGAGGGGGTGATGGTGATCCCCCCTTCCGTTGGATGAATGCATGCCCCAAGGCGGGACAACTCATGGGCGTAGGAGAAACGGGTTTTCCATACCGCCTCGGAAATTCGGGCGGGGCGGTCGCCATCCAGCAGCATGAGGGCGAAAAACGGCTGGTGATCGGAATAGATGCCGACACTGGTGACTTCGATGTCCTGGGAGGCGAGACGAGGTGACGGGGTGACTTCCAGTAGATCCTTGCCCCAGTCGAGACCGACTCCCATGGCGTCGAGCAGGGCGATTTCCGCCGCCAATCCCTGACGCAGTCGCTTGACGGTCAGCCCGGTGAGGGTCAGTGACACCTTGCAGTGTTGCGACAGGGCGATGAAGGTGATCACTTCGCTCAGGCAGGTGACCACATGGTGGTGCAGGGCCGGTGGCGGCTGGGGAACTGTATCGGGGGGAATCAGGATCAAATCCCGGCCCTCGCGGCGCACGATGAAACCGGCCTGGTCGAGCAGGAGCAACAGTTCGGTGACATCGGGTTTGGGATAGGGATTGCGGATGCGGGTCGGGCCGGATCGGGTGCAGGCGGCGGCAAGGATGGCGGTCTTGGTGACCCCGGAAACCAACGGTCCGGTGAGCAGGTCGGGCCGTTCCGAAAAAGACATGCAATCGATGGTGCAAGCGGTGAATCCAGAGGTCTCGCCCTGGATCTCATGCCCTTCCTGACGGAAACGGGCACCGAATCGTTCCAGGACCGCGAGCATGTGATGCACCGGCCTCTGGGGGCCTGAACCACTGCCATCCAGGGGGCAGCCACCGCTCGGACCGATCCGGACGCGCTTGAATCGTCCCAGGAGTACCGGCAGAAAATAGAGGACGCCATGGACGCGCCGACTTGACGATTCGGGAATGTCGGACAGAAAAAAACCGCGTGTGTCCAGGGTCAGGGTACCATGATTCCAATGGGCGACGCCGTTACCCTGGCGGATGAGTTCACAGAGAACCTTCACGTCTTCGATATCGGGAACGTTGGTCAGCACGACCTGTTGTTCCAGGGCGATGGCCAGGGCGATCAATCCGACCGTGGCGTGCTTGAAGCCGCCGAGGGCAACCGTTGCCGGATGCAGGGGGGCCGGGGTGATTCGTGCATGTCGGGGAAGGGGGGGATGGGTCATGAACCATCCCCTTCCTGGGAGGAAAAGGATTCCATTTCCGACAGCACCGTGGTCATGAGGGTCGGGTCGCCGATCGTCATTCTCAGGCAGCTTCGAAGTCCGTGGGGACCATCCTCGAACCGTTTGACCTGTATTTTTCGGGTTCGCAGATGGTCGGCCAACAGGGAGGCGGTGCCGGACTGGCCGGTGTCCATCAACAGGAAGTTGGTTTCCGAGGGTGGAATGCGCCAGGAGGGAAACAGGTGCGACACCCTCCGAGCGACAACCTTGCGGGTAGCCTCGATCCGGTGATGGAAATTGGCGACATCGCTGGCATTGTCGAAACAGAAGGCGAGGTAGCCCGCGGCCATGGCGTTGACCGTATGGACGCCATACCACCGATGGAGATAAGCGGCGAGGGCGGCGCTGGTGATGACCAGGCCCAGCCGCAATCCCGCCATGCCGCAGTTCTTGGAGAAGCTGCGCAGAATGACGACGCCGGAATAACGATGCAGCAGGGGCAGATGCGGCACCGACGCGAAGGGGGCATAGGCCTCGTCGATGAGCAGCAGATGGTTGCCCTGGGCGCAGAGATCGCATAGCCGTTGCATTTCGGCCAGAGGGATTCGGGTACCGGTGATGCCATTGGGATTGGTCACCACGACAAGCGCCGGCGGCGAGGTCGTCAGTGGCTCCCGGGCCAGATCGACGATCGATTCGCCCCAGAGATCGGTCGGATGATTCAGCGGGGTCACGGCCACTCCGGCCAGGGCGGCGTAATGATTATAGTTGGAATAGTTCGGGGTTTGCAGAATCAGACGACCGATGGAACGGCCCAGAAGGCCAAGCACCATGCGAATGGCGCTGTCCGAACCGGCGTCCATCACCAGGGACGTATGGGGAACGTCATAGAAACGGGCGGTCGTGCGAATCAATCCTGGCCAGTTGGGATACCGGGTGACGTTGGTCTCGGTCGCCTGTTCGAGGTAACGACGAAAGAGGGCGCGTGTTTCGGGGAGGTCGGATTCATTGCTGGAAAGGTTGTGGACGTGCCGGTAATCGGCTTTTTCCCGGACGTTGAGTTTCATGACTGCCGGATCGAGGAATGGCAGGGTATCGAACAGGCAGGGGCGGGTCGGGTCGATGGGCGTGGCGGAATCCACGGTCTGGTCAGCCATGGGTCGAGTCCCGACGCTGGGGGATCATTTCCATCACGGCGGTTGGTTTGCTGTCGCGTTCGAAGAACATGCGGTAGTAGGCGTGGCGCTCCTGGAGATCCGGATGGTCGGAAACGAACAGATGGCGGTTGAAGCGGGCAATTGTTCGGTGGTCCATTCCGGGGGCGAGCAGTTGGTAGGGGGTATGGATTGAAGTTCGCAATCGCGCTCCTGCCGCGGACACCGCCTCAACGGTAGCCCGGACTCCGGCCAGGGTATCTCCGGGCAGTCCCAGGATGATGAAACAGTTGAGTTCGATGCCCGCACTGCGGCACCAGTATGCCAGGGAGTCGAACTGGTCCCTGTATGTGTGTTTGAGCCTTGGCAGGCCCTGCATGGGGACCGAATCCAGTGTTTCGATGCCGACGCTCAGGCGAACGCAGCCGGCCTGGCCCATCAGCGCTACCAGTTCCCGGTCCAGAAGGTGCGGCACGGTCACGCATTTCCACGGCCATGGAGACCCGAGGGCGATCATTTCCTGACACAAATCACGCACCCATTGGGCCTTGAGCGTAAAGGTCGGGGCGTAGAAACTGACATATTCGAACGGTTTTTTCCGGAAGGACGAACGTATGTAATCCAGGGTGCGTTCGACATCGAGACGCCGTTCCGTCGTCCCCTGGAGGGGCGGGACATCGCAGAAGGCGCAGCCGACCGGGCATCCTCGGGCCACGGGGACCACGAGTTCCAGTCGCTCGGGGATGCCACAAAACTTGTGGTGGTCATCGAGATACAGGCGGCTGTAGGCCTCATGGGGGATTTCATCGACCTCGGGCAGGATCCACGCTTCGGGCGGCAGGGGGGTGGATTTGCCTGCCTGGGAAAAGGAACCGTCGTCACGACGCACCGCCACACCAGCCACATAAGGTTTCTTTTCGGATGTGGCCAGATGATCCAGGTAGGATGCCACTGCGGCTTCCGGGTCTCCCGAGCCGTGGACGGCATCCAGATCCAGGGTGAAGAACAGGTCGGGAAGGCGGCAACTCAGCCGCCCGGCGGTCAGAATGCGTGCCTGGGGGGACAAGGCCCGGATGTAGGCAATGGTGCGCTCGAAGGTATCGGTGGCATCGAAATCATTGATGAGCACCACCAGATCGAATCCCTGGATCAATATCTCGCCGAGCGCCCGCCAGGTCATGTTGAGGGCGGCTCCGTCGAGGCAGGTGACCTGTGTATCCCGTGACCGGGCGCGCAGATAGGCCCCGATCATGAAGACCGACAAATGGTGTCCGGCGTTGAAATAGCTCGGTATGTAGGGAGGGATGAGACACAAAATGTTCATGTCGGTCCCTGCGTCATGGTTGAACGGCCATAATGAAGGCGGATGGCTTGGAGATGATGTTCCTGGACGCCACATTGCTTAAGCCAAGCCCCGATTCCCCCGAAGGCCTCCTCGATCATTTCAAGGGTTTGGCGCATGGTTTCTCCACGGGCATCCAGTCGGACGGCGTATTCCTCCGGGGTTTCACCCTTTCGTTCCCACTTGTCGCGGAAATGATGAAGATGGGGCAGCAGGTGGGCGCCGCTTTGTTCATGGTCCCGGGCGATGACCGGGGTGTTGGCCCCCAGGACGTGGAGCAACAGCATGGCGACCAGGCTGGTGCGGTCCTTTCCGGCATGGCAGCCAAAAAGAAGCGGCGCCCCCTTCAAGGCCGCAAGCCAGGCGAACAGATCGGACACATGGGCGGCCATATCGTCAAGGATGGAAAAATAATACCGGGCATAGGCTTTGTTGCCTGGACGGCGTCCGGTGATGGCCGAGGCGTCACGGGCCATCACTGGCCAATTGAGAATGGCGATGCCGACCTGTTCCAGGGATAAGGCCCTGCCGTAGCGGCGCAGTTCGGATTCGCCACGCAAATCCAGAAAGAAGCGAATCCCCCCATGATCCCGCAACCGTCGGGCCTGGTCAGGTCGGAGAATCGTTACATCCCCGGTGCGGAACAGGCCATGGCAAACGTTCTCACCCTCCGCCAGTGGACGAAGATTGAGTCCGATGCCATGACCGTTCCATGGCGTATCGTGACCTGGCTCGGCGTCGAAGGCATGGCCATTCCCGAGGGATCGACCGGGACAGTCCGTCGTGGCGCCAGGATTCCGAAGGTTATTCAAATTTTTCCTCCGGTCATTTATCGGGCAGGAAGATCTTTTTCGCGGGTCCCGGGGCGGTAGAAATGGACGGTGATGGTATTGCGCGAATCCGGGGCGACGCGACTGATGGGGGTGATGTTGTGCCATGAGTTGTCCGCCCGGCCAATCAGGACCGACAGCCCCAGACGCGGCACGATTTCGAAGGCCACGTCATCCTCGTCATGGCTGGCAAGAATTTGCAGGACGCCGCCGTTGCGTTTGTTCCAGCCCTGATTGAGGTAGATCACATGGGTCAGCAGTTTCTGCGCCTGATCGTCATGCATGGCGAAAACGGTGCTGGCATCCGACCGCCACATGGCCGCTTCCATGGGGGCATCCTTGAGATTGATTCCGGTGACCTTGGCCAGGGCTTCCCGATAGGCGGAACTGGTGAGGGTTTCGCCCAGTTCGTTGTAGGATTTGGGCAGTTCATCGCTGTTGAAGGTGTCCTTGGCCGCCAATGGGACAAAGGGGCGGCGCATGTACCGTCCGTTGAGGTGACGGCGGTAGCGAAAGGAATCGACGGGAAAATCGTCACACATCTGGATTGATTTTGGGTTCGAGGGAAGAATCCCGTCGGCGATTCCCCATTGAAAGGGAAAATCGAACATCTTGGCATTGCGAATGGCTTCCAGGTTGAGCATGTCGATGATCCTTTGTCTGAAGATGAATATATACGTCGTTCACAAGACTGTAAATCATCGAATCAATCCGGTCAAGGAGGTTTGATCGGTCGTCACATAAAATATAAATATTTATTCAGAGTTCGGTTATTTTCAACCAAGAAAAGATGCATTTCTGCCATCATTGACCCGCATGTGGATTCCGAAACGGAGGAGAAGTTGACGCATCAGCATGGTGGCATATCCGCCTGTAGGCAACATGAAGGAGACCGGGAGTGCCACCCTGCCTGGATGCAGGGCATCGTCCATGGGAGGATCGGCAAAGATGTTGGTAGTGATCACGGCTGGCCTGCGGCGGCGGATGGGAGGTGTGTTTTCCTTCGGTTTCCATTGATGGCATTCGTATTCCAGCACCGGTTCCACGGCACATTGAGACAGATCGCTGGGGAGCCATAGATCGAACAAGTCTCCGAGTCGAAACGGCGCACCTGCGGACGATGTGGCGTGGAACCGTAACGAAGCCAAGGTGTTCCAGCGCATGCTGTTGAAGGCATCGACGTAAAAGCCAAGAATTTTAGGATGATTTTTTTCCAGCCATTCCAGAAGGTCGTTACCCTTGGGGATGATGTGTTCCCCGGCTTCTTCGATCAACCGTTGCGCCCTTTGCCGATCCCGCTGGACGAGGCTTTCGCCGATGAGGTGGTTGGTGGGGGGATGGCCGGGGAGTCCAAAGCGTTGCAGATCGTAGTAGTTCGCCATGGAGAAATGAATGTTGCTTTTCAGGGAATCCCATATCTTCCCGGCAGTGGCGACGTTCAAATTACGTACAACGATTCGGAAGCTGTTGCCGAACAGGTTGCGTGGCCGGATCGGATGATGAGAATGACCTTCGATGGAATGCAGACGAAGAAAGGAGCCGGAAGTCCCTGGTTGGAAACATGTGTTGAACGCTTCGAGATCCTTGGTGGTCAGGCGCCGACGGACGGAACAGAGTTGACGGGTAATACCGTCCTCGTCCTTGAGACCGGCGCTGCCGACCTCCTGAACCGGAAGATCGAAAAAGGCGCCAATCGTTTTTTCCGCATCGAAGGTGGTCCATCCTCCCTTGTCGAGCCAGACATGGGTATATTCCCCCTCGTTGGTGGTCCAGGGTGAGATCAAGGGGACCTCGACCACGCGAAAGTCGGAATGAATGCACTTGAGGATTGCCGGCGGTTCCACCGTGATTCGATTGCCTTCCGGAATTGCCATGATCATTCCTTGAGGATTTGAGGGATTGTATGAACCCGCGGTCCAAGGACACCATTGGGGATTCTTGCGAAATTAAAAGAACTATGAATTCTAAATGTTATGATAATATAGCGGATTGAAAAGGACAAATCAATGGATTGAACGAATAACAGTCTTTTGTATGCGGATTATTTTTACGATAATTTTCATTAGTGCGATATTAAATTTTTCTTGTCGTTCTAAAGTCGGAACGAGGAGTCCGCTTTTGTTTTTTCCGGAACGATCGGATGGGGGATGGTGAAGGTATTGTTGAAACAAGAAAAGACGGGCGGAAGAATCGCAGCGCCTGAGTTCGATGGGAAATGACAGCACGGTCGGCGTGCGCAAACGCAACTGCTGCCAGTCAGGGTCAGCTTGTTGGAAAGGGAGATGCGGTCCGGCGAAGCCCAGGCGAATCAGGAAATCATAAACCTCCTCCCAATGGCAATCTTCCATGGAGAAGGTCCTGGAAGGATTCCCGTCCCAGGGGGGGGCTGAAGTAGAATCCCTGCACTTCATCGCCGCCGCAATGCTTCATGATATCCAATTGATCCGCGCTTTCCACACCCTCGATGACCACGCCAAGGTTAAGGTTTTTTGCCATGGCGATCATGGCGCCGACCAGATTGCAGTTGTACGACTCCGCCTGGACGCCGTGAACGAAGGAACGGTCGATCTTGATCGCCCCGACCGGAAGGGTGCGCAACAGGGCAAGCGAGGAATGCCCCGTGCCAAAATCGTCCAGGGTGATCGAAATTCCCATTTCATGCAGTTTCATCAGAACATTTGCCGAGATGGTCGCATCCTTCAACATCATGCTCTCGGTGATTTCCAGTTCCAACTGTCCTGGCCGCAGGCCGCTGTCGGCGATACATTCTTCGACCAGTTCAATCAATTTGGGACCATTCTGAAGTTGCAGCGCGGAAAGATTGACCGCCAGTTTCAGACCGCCAAACCCGTTTTTGGTCCACGCCGCCGCGTCCTGGCACGCATTGCGCAGCACCCATGCCCCAAGCTGCGAAATCAGACCACAGGTCTCGGCAAAATGGATGAACTGATTCGGAAACATGATCCCTCGTTCGGGATGGTTCCAACGAACCAGGGCTTCCATTCCCGTCAGACGACCGGTGGAAGTTTTGACCTTGGGTTGATAGTCCAGGTACAGTTCGCCGTTGAAAATGGCCTTTCGCAATTCCCCTTCGAAGCGCAACCGTTCGCACGCCTGGCGATTGATTTCTGGAGAGAAGAAACGAACCGCGTTTCTTCCCGACTCCTTGGACTGATACATGGCGGCGTCGGCGTTGCGGGTCAACTCGTCGATGGTGGCGCCATCGTTGGGAAAGAGCGCGATGCCGATGCTTCCCGAAATGGCGACCTGCTGTCCCTTCAATGAAAAAGGGAGGGACAACTGTTCGAGGATCTTGCGCGCGACCAGTTCCGCCATCGATTCGTGAAAAAGATGGTTGAGGACGATGGTGAACTCGTCACCACCCAGACGGGCGACCGTGTCCGATTTGCGGACTTCGCGTTCAAGTCTTCGGGAAACCTCGATCAACAACGAATCGCCCGCATCATGGCCCAAGGTATCGTTGACCCATTTGAACCGGTCCAGGTCGATGAACAGGAGGGCAAACAACATGTGATTGCGTTGCGCCTGCAGGATCGCCTGTTTCAGTCGGTCCTTGAACAGGGAGCGGTTGGGCAGGCCGGTCAGCAGGTCGAATTCGGCCTGTTCTCTCAGTTTGTCTTCCAGGAGGCGGCGATTTTCGATCTCGGCATGCAATTCCTGGTTGGTTTTTTTCAGTTCGTCACGCTGCCTTTTCAGGGTCAGATGGGCATGAACCCGGGCCAGAACCGTGGGTGGATTGACCGGTTTGGTCAGAAAATCGACCGCGCCCGCGGCAAATCCATGGGCTTCCGCCTCCGGTTCCGTCATGGCGGTGATCATGATGACCGGTATATCTTTTGTATGGGCGTTGTTTTTCAGCGCCGCGCAAACGGAAAAACCATCCATTTCGGGCATCATGGCATCCAGGAGGACCAGATCGGGTGGATCGCCGCAGGCCAGTTTCAGGGCATCCGCGCCATTGGTGGCGTAAAGGATTGTGTAGGCCTCCAACATTCGGCCAAGGATGCGGATATTGTTGGGAACATCATCGACGATGAGAATCCGTGCATCCTTGAGATTTCGTTCCATCATTGTTCCCCCTGATGTTCTTTTCCGAGTCGTTGTCTGACCTGGTGCAACGTGGTCAGCGCTCCGGGGATGTCCATGAGGTCCAGACAGGATTCCATCTCATGCATCAGTTCGCGAAATCCCGTCCATTGTGAAAGAAATTCCTTGATCAACGCAAATTGCTGGTCTCCCTTGATGTCATGTTTGTGCAATGAACGTTCAAGGTCATCCGCCAGGGCCAATACTGCTTCGATGTCGGCGGCTGGAATCCGGGAATTTTGGATCCAGAAGAGCAATTTGGAGACCAGATCCCGGGGATTGATCGGTTTGGCGATATGATCGTTCATTCCCGCGTCCAGACAGGCCGCGACATCCTGAACCATGGCGCTGGCGGTCATGGCCAGGATGGGAAGGTTTCCGCTCCCCGCGTTGCGCCGCAATCTTCGGGTCGCTTCGAACCCATCCATGATCGGCATCTGGATGTCCATGAGGATGGCATCGAAGGGGGGATTGGCCTGGAGTGCCATGTGGACCGCTTCCTCTCCGTTGGACGCCCGGGCCAGCAGGACGCCATGCCGTCCCAACAGCCCCTGGACCAGTTCCTGGTTGTCGTTGAGATCATCGACCACAAGAATTCGTTTCCGATGCAACAGGCTGGCATCGGGATGGCTCCAATGTTTCGATCCTACACTCCATGACATGGAATTGTCATCCGAAATCGCGGTGGCCATGTTGTTGGATGGGGTCCGGGAAGATGCGAAGGGAGGCGTCGCATCTTCCGGCAATGATACCTGAATGGTGAAACGGACCTCGGTTCCCTTGCCCAATTGGCTTTCGAGGGTGATTTCGCCCCCCATCATCGTGACCAGTTTGCGACAGATGGCCAGTCCGAGTCCTGTTCCCCCATAATGCCGGGTGGTCGAGGCATCGGCCTGTTGAAAGGGTTCGAAGACCTGGGCGAGTTTTCCCGGATCGATGCCGATTCCGGTATCGCGGACGTTGAATTCGAGGACGCCCTGGTTTTTTCCCTTGGACTTCAGTCGCGCTCCGATGACAATTTCTCCGGTCGCGGTAAATTTACGGGCATTGTCGCACAGGTTGACCAGGATCTGGGTCAGACGTGTCGCGTCTCCGATCACGATGCCGGGAAGGTCCGGGGTGGGTTCGAAGAGGATTTCGACTTTTTTCTCCGGTCCTCCCTTGGTTACGAGACCATCGAGGATTTGTCGCATGACCATGTCCAGGGAGAAGGGGACCTGTTCCAATTCGAGTCGTTGTGCGTCGATCTTGGAAAAATCGAGGATATCGTTGATGATGCGCAACAGGGAGTGGGCTGCAAGCTGAATTTTCTCCAGATACCGGCGTTGTTCCGGTTGCAGGTTGGTTTCCAGTGCCAGATGTCCCATTCCGATGATCGAATTCATCGGGGTGCGGATTTCGTGACTCATGTTGGCCAGGAATTCCCCCTTGGCCTTGTTGGCCAGTCTGGCTTCTTCTTCCCGGCGACGCAACTCATCTTCCATTTCCTTGCGCTCGGTAATGTCCCGTGCAACGACGACAACACCTGCAATGGTTCCGTCGTCGCCATGGTGGGGAAAATAGGAGACATCCATCCAGCGTCGTCCGGTAGCGGCAAAGTCAAACCAGTTCTGATAATTGACCGTCTCTCCCCCAAGGCAGAGGTCAAGGTTGGGACGGATGCGGGCAAAGACCTCTTCACCCATCAATTCCCGGACACTGTGTCCGACAATCTCATCCATCCGTTTTCCATGATGGACGAGATAGGCGGAGTTGATGGCCTGATAACGATAGTCCCGGTCGAGAAAGGACATGTGGTCCTGGGAGGCGGAAACAATGGCGGCATGGCGGCGCAATGCCGCCTCGGCATGATGTCTGCGGGTCAGATCGAGGATGGTGCATCGTGCCTCCCGGACCGTGCCGTCGGATTCTCTTCTGGGTGAAAAGGAGATGCTGGTCCAGATGGCATTGTCCTCCTGGAGAATCATTTCCATTTCCTGACCGTGAATGATTTCTCCCTGTCGCACCCGGTCAAGGAGCTGTTCCATCATCCGTCGCGACTCGGGATTGCCTTTGGCGCAAAAATTCAACAAGGTCGCACCTTCGTGGGCCTCTGGAAGAAAACCAAACAGAAGCTCCAGAGCCTTGTTGCCGCGGAGAATTCGTCCTGTGACGACATCGATCGACAAAAATGGAATGGGAGCGTTTTCATACAGATCCCGCAGTTGGTATTCCGATTCTTCGAGGGTCTGCTGAACCTTTTTCCGCTCGCTGACATCCCGGGCGATCGCCAGTCGAAAGGATTGATTGTTGAACTGGAAGTCATTGAAACGGACCTCGACCGGTATGGCGCTGCCATCGATTCTTTTGAAGGTGGTTTCCAGCCTTTGGACTTGATGGGAAGGGTGTGACGATTCCGCTACCGACAATCGATGGTGAAATTCTCCGAAGACAAGGTCGGCGACGGAAAGCATGGACATCGTTTGACAATCATAACCGAGGATCGTGCAGGCGGAACGGTTGACCTGAAAGATACGCTCGTCGGGAAGGATCCAGAAAATCATGTCATGGATGTTTTCCAGGGAGGCCTGGGCCAGAAGAAGTCGATCCTCGGCGGTTTTCTTTTCGGTCAGGTCGTCGAAAACGGCGACGATCTCTCCGGTTTCCAGACGGTAGACATGGTTTTCCAACCATCCCTGGAGTTGATCGTCCTGATACCAGGAGACCGGGTGGAACATGGACTTCCCTGTCCGATGAACCGCGACAAACACATCGAAAAGTCCGAATTCACGGATTCCGGGAAATACCTGGGTCACAGGGAGACCGATGATGTCCTGACGCCGGACATGGCTCATCGCCGCGCCCGACCGGTTGATGTCCCGAATGATGAAGTCCTCCCCATCATTGCTGGCCTGGTATACCGCGACGCCACTGCGGATGGTGTCGAACAATACCCGGTAACTCACCTCGGATTGGGCGAGTTTTCCTTCGATCTGCCTTAGATTGGTGATGTCGTCGAGAATGCCCATCTGGTTGCGGATCTGGCCATGACGATCACGGACCGGACTGATCGATACCATTCCCTGAAACAGGGTGCCGTCCTTTCTTCGGTGGAGCAGTTCTCCCCTCCAGACTTCGCCGGGTTGCGGATGGGTCCACAATGGTTCATGAGGAAGTTCTCCCGGCACATGCGCATCCAGAAGGGCGGGACTTTTTCCAAGGACATCGTCGAAGGAATAACCGGTCAGTTCACGAAAACGATGGTTGACGTATTCGATGCGGCCCTCGGGGTCGGTGATGACCACCGATGAGGGGCTCTGGCCGACGGCGATGAACATTTTTCGCAATGCCGAGGTTTTATGGATGATTTCGATCTCGAACGCCTTGATGGTTCCGAGGATTAGCGCCGTGGTCCAGATGGCCAACAGGGCAAAACCACGATTGACGATCGCGATCCATTCATTTTCCATCGGCGGGGACAGAAAATAACCGGCGATGGTCAGCAGGGTCGCCGACACGGCGAGGAGGATGATATGTTTTCTTTTCGGAAACCACCGGCCCAGCAATACCAGACCGACGTAGAGCACGCTGTCGGCAATGCCCAATGGGGTAAGAAAATCGATGACCGCCACCACCAGCGCGACTCCGGCGGTGAGCGAACAGAGAATCCATGAAGGTTCCGGCATGTGGTCCGAAGTGTGTCCGATCGATCGGGGCAGAGGATCCTCTTCTGGATGTCGAGGAAGATCGGCCATCTTGATGGCCATGAGCCAGGCCCCCAGGGTGATCATGACCACGGCCAGGGCCGCCACCTCCAACGCGATCACCAGGAATGGTTTGTGAAGCTCTTCCAGATCGATCTTGGCTACCAACCCCAGCCCCAGGCCATCCATGGGGGCATGGGCTGCCAGTACCTGCTTGCCGCGGTAATCAGGTCCCAGGGAGATTCCCGTTTCTCCCGACAGGGCCAGTTGCATGGGTCTGGCGATCAGGGAGGCCAATGGCAACGGGACGACCGGACGACCCGTGAACCGCGATGACGATTTGAAGTGAATGATTCGGTTTTCCAGGCACCCCAGCATGAATTCTCCACTGACGCCGAAGGGGGCGTGACCAAAACAGGATCGGGCGTGCCCCGACGGAAAATCGACCGGACTGTCACAGGAACATGCTTTATTGAATTCACTGTCGTTTCCCGCATTTTCCCCGATGATTCGGACCTGGCTTTCGACCATTTCGAGAAGATGGGACTGGGCCCCTTCGTAATGGGCGCGAAACAAGAGCAGAAACGAGCTGCTGGTCACCAAAACGGAGATGGCAGTCAGGGTCAGGATCAGATACAGGGTCCGCTCCTTCCAGCCGATGCCGAACGGGACATCCGACAACATGGTTCCGATTGTCTTTTCGTAGGAACCTGATTCGATCTGAAGAATAAGCAGGGTGCCGATACCGATGCAGAAGAGGGCGATGATTCCCGCCATCAGGGCGGCCTGCGTGAACGGTCGCCGGAATTCGGCGACATCGATCTTGACGACCAGGCCCGCCTGAAGTGTGGGAATCGGTTGAAAGGCGGCCAGAACCGGCACGCCCAGATAATCCGGGGCTTCGATGATCCCGGTCTCTCCCTGGAGAGCCCGTTGCATGGGGATGGCATTGGGTCCCCCCATGGGCACCCTGGGAAGCAGTCGTGGTGATTTTCTTGAATGATGGAGAAATTCGGCATGGTTCCCGGACAGGCGTCCCATGACATATTCTCCTGTTTCACCAAACCCCGTCTGTTGTTCCAGGGTCCCGATCAAATGGGCGCGCGTCGCTTCCATGGTGGATTGGATCCGCCCGGAATGGGCCTGCGCCGTGTTGATTTCGACTACGGCCTGGAGCAGATTGGCCAGGGTTTGTCTCAGAACGACCAGCCGTTCATAGGAAGTGTCGATGGAGGTCTTATGGATCATCGACAGTGAAATCAAGGTGATTGCTGTCGTGACCACCATCATGATGACAACAATCGACACCAAATGGGACGGAATGCCTGTTTTCTTTCTGTCGAAAATCATTCCTGGCGGGACCGTTTTTTTTATTGGTGTCAGGGTTGGAACGGCGTACAGGGCACGGTGACGTTACGGGACCGTGTTTGTCTTTGGCGAAGGCATCTTTCCCAAAGTTTATCTGGAAATTATGCCAAACGATAGGCCATATTTCAAAGAAAGATTGTTCATGAACGTCTAAACCGCAATCCGCACGAGATGCGTCGTGTCTGTCATTCCAAGCGAAAGCGGGAATCAAGAATTCAACGCGACCGATCAACGTTTTGGATTCCCGCCGTAGCAGGGAATGACGTTTGAAAACTATGTATCCCACGCTGGTTGCGGTTTATTGGTGTGAAAACCTGGAAAACACCTTTCGGGTGTTTTCGGGTCGAAGTGGAGCTTGGGAATCAGGCAGCGGCTTTGGACCCGGAATTCCGGACAGAACCCCGTGGACACAATACGAAACTTCCGGATGACACGTAAGGATCTGGCACTGGTCAAGATGAAAACACGTCATCCAGGGAGGTGGCGAACACAAAGTTGTCGCTCCATATTTCCAGGACCTCCACTTCCGCCGATTTTATCTTTTCAGTTGTCCCGTCGGGAACATGGCCAAATTTGCGGCGAATTTGCTTGAGAAGAATCGCTGCCGCCTCTTCCTTGCGGCCTTCCTTGAGGCCTTCCTTGCGGCCTTCCTTGAGGCCTTTCTTGAGGCCTTCTTGAAGCCCCTCTGACTTCCACTGTTGGGTCCATTCTTGTACCGTTTCAGCCAGCATCGCATCCATCCCCTGTAAGTCGTTGAATTCCTGGATCGACTGTCCTGGCAGTCGTTTTGGCAGCAACACCCGCCCCAACATGACTGTAAACGCTCGTCTCAGGCTTGATTGTCCTGGGGCCTTGAGCCAGTCAATCAGGTTTTTCAATACATTCCTGATCTCCTGCGGCGTTCGACTTTTTTCCAGCCGAAACAGCGCCGCGGACAGGTTTTGCATCGATTCCAGTTCGGCATCACCGTATCGGGTCTCATCGATCAGAAGATACCGCATCCGGGGACGAAACGGATCCAGTCCTCCGGGAATCGAAGTGATCAGGTCCGATACCTCCAGGGCGGCTGTCCATTCGGGCTTTCCGTTGTATAAAACGACTGGGAGCACTGCGGGAAGTTTTTCTCCGTGTTTCACCTGCCCGGATTTGACCAGATCCTGGTACAACAACATTACGTAAGCGGTCATCCGAACCGACATGATCCAGTCCACCGTGGACTGGAATTCCAGAAGGAGATACACGTAGAGCCACGTCTGCCCCCAGCGTATGCGCCAGATGATATCGTCTTCCCGGTCGCGAAGGTCGTCGGTGACGTAGCTGCCACTGACTTTTTCCAGGCTGGAAAAGTCCAATTGCCCGATCCACTCCTCCCTGATGAATCCTTGAAGCAGGTCCCGAACCATGTCGGCATGGCTGAACAACTGCTTGTATCCGGAATCGTAATCAGCCATCGTGGTTCCATTGACTTTCCGATGATTTTTTCATGAGTGGTCATTGATCCATTCCGAACGGACCGCCAACCCGTACCAGTGCCATCTTCCAACAAGCCATTTATTTCGGCAAGCAAAATATGCGATCTCAGGTCTGTTGCACTCATGATTGAAAAATCGATATAGTGTTTTTTATTTTATTGTGGTTATCAAACACCGCTTGGGTGTTTTCGGATCGAAGTGGATCCGAAGGATCAGGCGGCTTTGGACGAGGATGTGGCGGCGGGATGGGGAAGGGAATGGTTGAACCGGGGTGATTCATGCAGCAGCGTGGTGATTTCCTCGGTGCCGACCGGAGGACTGAAAAGAAATCCCTGGACCTTGTCGCAATCGGAGCGACGGAGGAATTCCAGTTGTTGCGGGGTCGCCACCCCTTCGGCGACGACTTTGAGTTTCAGGCTGCGGGCGATGGAAAGAATGGCGTTGGCGATGGCGGCGCTTTCCGAGTCGATGGCGATGTCGTTGATGAAGGAGCGGTCGATTTTCAGGGTATGAACCGGATAGTTGCGCAGGTAGCTCAACGAGGAATATCCGGTGCCGAAATCGTCGATGGAAATTCTCAGGTTTCGTTCGCGCCAGCGGTTGAGGACGGCAATGGCCCGGTCCTGGTCTTCGAGGAACAGGCTTTCGGTGATTTCCAGTTCCAGCCACTGGGGATCCAGACCGGAGATTTTCAGGGCCTGCTCGACCTGAGATTCAAGGTTGGGATTCTGGAATTGCCGGGGAGAGACGTTGACGGCCATGTGGATGGGGGGCAATCCTGCCTCCTGCCACCGTTTGTTCTGGAGACAGGCTTCCTTGAGGATCCATTCTCCGATCGGGACGATCAGGCCGTTTTCCTCGGCCAGGGAAATGAATTGTCCTGGGGAGACCAGCCCGAATTGCGGGCTTTGCCAGCGTACCAGGGCTTCGACGCCGACCATGGCTCCGGTCCGGACGCAGAACTGGGGTTGGTAAAGCAGGAAGAATTCCTTGCGTTCCAGTGCCCGCTTGAGCCCCTTGTCCAGGTTCCACCGTTGCATTGCCAGTTCGCCCATTTCCTGGGTATAGAACTTGAAGTGGTTGCCGCCGCGGATCTTGGCCTGTTTCATGGCGGTTTCGGCATGTTTGAGCATGGATTCGGCATCGCAATCATCCATGGGGAAGGCGGTGATGCCGATGCTGGCGGAGAAATGAAGGGTATGTTCTCCGAACTGGAGGGTGCTGCCCACCAGCGAGAGGACTTTTTCGGCGGTCAGACCGAATTGGCTCAGTTCCTCGGCATGATTGATCAGAATGGCGAACTCGTCGCCACCGATACGGGCGATGGTATCGCCGCCGCGCATGCCTCCTTTCAGTCTCTGGGCCATGGTCTTGAGAACCTGGTCTCCCAGGTAGCGACCACCATTGGCGTTGACTTGTTGAAAACGATCCAGACCGACCCAGAGGATTCCGACCCATTGTTTGTCCCGTCGGGCGTGGGCGATGGCTTGATTGAGGCGATCCTTGAACAGGATGCGGTTGGGCAGTTCCGTGAGCGGGTCGTAATGGGCGATGAATTCGATCTGTTGTTCGGTTTCGCTGATGGCAGTGAGGTCGGAGAGGATGCCCACCAGGTTGGACACCTGGCCATCGCGATTGCGGATCACCTTGATGACGGTCCATTGAGGATAGAGGTTGCCGTTTTTTCGTTTGTTCCAGAGATTTCCCGTCCACAGGCCGCGGGAGAGCAGATCCTGCCACATGTGTACATAGAACTTTTCCGATTGTCGCCCGCTGTGGAGCAGACGCATGTTCAGACCGAGGATTTCCCCTTCGGCATATCCGGTGATGTCGGTGAAGGCGGCATTGATCGAAGTCACCGTTCCCTGGGGATCGGTGATGACCACCCCCTCCTTGAGGTGAAGCAATACCTGTCGGGAAATATCGAGTTCCTGTTCTTTTTCCTTGAGGATTTGGACTTCCCGGCGCAATTGTCGGACCAGTTGATAACGTTCCTGCGTCGAAATCCGCGCCCGGAAAATGGCCTTGCGGATCGATTCCGGAGAATGGCCTGCCGAAAAAAGGCCGCGTCCCAGGGCAAACCCTGAATAGGCGCTGCGAAACGCCAACCAGGAGACGGTGACCATCCCGAGGTACAGCAACAGCATGGTGGTCATCCCCTCTTCATGAAGGAGAAATCGCGGCAGCGGCGACCAGGGCAACAGGCAGCTGGCGCCCAAAACCATCGCCGGAAGGATCACGAAAATCCAGAGTCGTATGGACACGAGCCGTTCTCCCGCATCGGAGTGTCATGCTTGAGGCCGGGAAGCGTCTCTCCAACTAAAGAGTGGGGGCGTTTCCAGACACCCAGTATATCATGAAGATTCTACCTGAATGCCACAGTCCTTCGTTATTTTCAATTGTCCATGGAGCGCTGATCAAGAGTTGCCGGGGCGGGGGGCATTCCGCGACCATGAATCCAATGTTTGGGGTGGGTGGTGGATGGGATAACAAGATTGACCGAAGTCAAGGTATGGTATCACCAAAAAAAATACCATTCCAGATTGTGGCGTATTGACATCGACCTTGGGGTGTCAAATGATTGGAGAAATCGGGGGCGATGGTCCACCCGGTTTTTCCCGGGGGACTCCCGGTGCGGATGAATGCCAGCAGACCCCGAGGGTGGCTTTCTTTACGCCTGGGATCGCCAATGCAAAACGACCGGAAATTCGATGAATACGCGATCCATGATTAAAGCCTATCAGTCACTCAGCATCAGTGCGCGCGTTTTGTTGTCCACTGCCAGCGCCGTCAGTCTTCTTGTCCTGTGGATCATCCTGTTTTACGTGGATCATCAGCAGACGGCCATTCTGGCGCAGAACGAGCGGACCATGACCCTGATGGTCAACAACATGATCAGCGCTCTGCGGACGATCATGAATGCCGGACACGCTTCCATCACCCAGGATTTTGCCGCGGATGTCCGGCACAACGCCGATATTCTCGAATTTCGCATCCTTCGCGCCGACGGTCTGGAGGCCTTTCGCGACAACCGGACCATCGATGATGTCAACAGGCGTCTTGGGGATCGCACCTTTGGCCCGAGGGACAAGGAGGAGACGCTGCGGATCATGGATGAACACGATCCCGATCTGGTTGAAGTGCGCGAGCGAATGCACATCCTGCCCAAGTACACCACGAGCGCCGATGGGGTGCAACTTCTCGTCTACCTGGCGCCGATCGAGAATGACGAAAAATGCACCTATTGCCATGGTAATGATCATCGTCTGCGCGGCATCCTGCAACTGACGACCTCCCTGAGCCGGGTGGAGCAGGACATCCGGGCGACGCGGATCCAGGCTTCCAGCATTGCGGCGGTATCGGGACTGCTCATGCTGTTTTTGCTCTACATCATGATCCGTTACTCCCTGGTTGCGCCGCTGGGCCGGGTGAAGGAGGCGATGGAACAGGTTGCGGGAGGGCGGTTGGACCTGTCGATCAATGTTCCGGGAAAGGACGAAATCAGCGAAATCGCCCGTTCGTTCAACCGGATGACCATCCGGTTGCGGGAGACCTACGAGGGGTTGCATCGGGAGCAGGACAAGCTTTCCACCATCATCCTCGGGGCATTGGATGGCATCATCGTCACCGACCGGGAACATCGCATCGTTCTGGTCAATCCCTCGGCGGAACGACTGCTGGGCAAGAGTTCCCAACAGGTCATGGCTGGGGGATGGGAAAACATTCTCGATGACCCGGAGTATATGAAAGCGATGCTGGACCGGCAGGGACGGGACATCCCGGATCTGGTGGTCTACAACAAGCGGGCGATGAAAATTCATACCGCCACCCTCTTCGACGACATGCAGCGTCCCATCGGCAGCTCGTTCATGTTGCGGGATGTCACCGAGGAAAAAATGCTGGAGGATAAACTGAGACTGTTGGCCACGGTCGATGCCCTGACCCAGTTGTACAACCGTCGGTTCATGGATGATACCCTGATCAAGGAAATCAAGAGGTCTCAGCGCTACAACCATTTTCTCGGCTTTTTGTTGTTCGATGTCGATCATTTCAAGAAGTTCAACGATTCCCATGGCCACGATCAGGGGGATCGCGTTTTGCAGGCGCTTGGACGCGAGATGATGGATCATTTTCGCAAGGTTGATTTTCCATGCCGTTTCGGGGGTGAGGAATTCTGCGTCATCCTGCCCGATACCGATCCTCGCGGGACCTATGTGGTGGCGGAACGTTTTCGCCGCCGGATCGAACGGCTGGTGGTCGATGGTCTGAAGGTGACGGTCAGCATTGGCATGGTGGTGTTGCCCTCATGCGAGGTCAGCAAACCCGAGGAGGTCATCAAAAAAGCGGATGAGGCCCTGTACGAGGCCAAACGCCGCGGTCGCAACCGGGTTTGTTCCGCCATCCCCGTCGATCTGGTCGAACTGGAATGAGCCATCGTCCAGGGGGGGAGGATCGTCGCCGTTCCTTTTCCATGGTGCAGCGTTTTCTTCTGTGGCTCTATCCTCTGATCGACCGGTCGGGGATCCTGCGTACTGCTGCGGGCCGGTGGGTGTTTGAAACCCTGTATCTGATGTACAAACGGTTTTTCGAGGCTCGGGGGATCGGGGTTTTGCGGCAATGGGTCGCGCCCGATGCCTGGATCATCGATGTCGGGGCCAACATCGGTTTTTTCTCCCTTTATTTTGCCCATTGGGTGCGGGGTGCGGGTCGGGTTGTCGCCCTGGAACCGGAGGGGGTCAATTTTTCCAGTCTTCGACGGCGGATGGCGGCCCATCCTCGGGGAGATCGCGTCCTGTCCTTCAACATGGCGGCGGCGGAACGGGATGGGACAGGGTTTTTGCAGCTCAATCCCCACCATCCCGCCGATCATCGTCTGGCGAGCCAGGGCATTTCCGTTGTGCTGATCTCTTTGGACGCCCTTGTGGCGGGGCAGGGGGAGCCGCAGGTCGGTCTGATCAAGATCGATGTCCAGGGAAGCGAGGAACGGGTCCTTCGCGGGGCCCAACGGTTGATCCACCGCTGCCATCCGGCATTATTGGTGGAATTGACCTGGGGGGATCCGGGAACGTCGCGAACTCTGACCTTGTTGACCGACTGGAGGTACCTTCCGCATCGGATCGACGGAGCAGGGGGGCGAATTGTCTCCATGACCGTCGAAACCTGTTTATCGGTTCTGGAAGAATGTGGATACATGGACTGCCTGTTTCTTTTCAAGGATCAGGTTGCCGACAGAACCCCAAAGGACGAACTCCGTACTTCTCCAGGTTGTAGGAATAACGGAACGGTTCTCCGTGTTGATAAAAATTGCGGTAGGCAAAATCACTCATACGGCTGACGGTCAACCCGCCGAACACGATCCAGCCGTTGGCCAGGACCGTCAGGGCAACCGTGACCATGACGAGACGTCGGCGGTTTACTTCCGCCAAGGCGACCGGCCCCAGGCTGCGGGACAGATAGAGAATGAAAACCACAAAGACGGGTTGATAGATGCGGGCGATCCATTCCCCCCGCATTTGCCAGCCGGGGTAGTTCGGGGCCAGATTCAGAAAAAGAAAGAATGCCGCCGTCGCCAACAGGATTCCCTCTTCCGCCACATGCAGCCGCATTCCCGGATACCGATGCATGAGCAGGAAAACCAACAGAAAGGCCATGGGGAGGAATGAAAAGTTGCTGAACAGAAACATTTGCGCCGTCAGGAGCGGCAGTTCGGTGATCCTGGACCAGACCTCCGGCCAGGAGGCGCCGATGCGGGCCCAGCTTTCGATGATCAGGCCGTAGGATTGGGAGTTGGTGTTGTGAAGGCCGCTGTGCAAGCCCCAACGAAGTACCGCCAGGGTCAAAAGAAGCGGCCAGAGCAGTCCGAGGAGTGAAAGTGGCAGGAGGCGTCCGCGACCGTTACGCCATAATATCCAGCACACCGCGGGAACAAGGATGGTCAGTAAGCCATCGTAGGCGGTAAACAGGATGCCGATTCCCGAACTTGACAGAAACAACCGTTTTGGCGTCATGGGGTTTTCGGCCATTGACCAGAGCAGGATTCCTGCCAGGAGCATGGCGGGGACGATGGTGGCGTAGCTGTAGGGGAGTCCGACCCAATAGGCGATTCCCGGATAGGTCGCCAACAACCATGCCGAAGCGATACTTCCCCCGAGGCCGAAGCGTCGGTATACGAATCCGATCCAAATTCCCGCCGTCAGAAGAGTCAGAAGGACATTGGTCACGACGCCGCCAATTTCATATCCCAAGGTTTCCGCCAGAGGCCAGGCCATGAGTGGATAGAGGATCCGTCGCAACAGCATTGCCGATTGCCAGTATTCCTTTGGTGCTCCCTCCAGCATCAGAAACGGTTGCCGATGGACGAAGTGATCGATGTTGGCCAGGTACCCGCAGGGGAGTTCCAAAGGGGTGCGCGAGGTGGTGGCATAGGGGGCCAGGGTTCCCGTGGAGGCCCAGCAGGCGGCGAGCGACACGAGTCCCGCAACCAGCCAGGTAATCCAGGGAGGGGACCGGGTGGGGATGTTTTCGACGTTCGCGGGTTCGATGCCGGGCGGCATGGCTTGCCGATTCCTGGTTGTCATGGGTTCATGTCTTGGAAAAAGGTAGCTGCCCAGGTCCCCCCCCCCGGAGGGTCGGAGGTCAACTCGGCTCTACCCGGAGTATTTGGCCTGGATCGTGATGAAAGCGTCAAGGTGGTCCATGAAAAGATCGACCAGCCTGGGTTCGAAATGCCGCCCTTTTTCTTCCGCCAGAAGTTGCAGAATCCGGTCCAGGGACCATGCGGGTTTGTAGGCCCGGGCATGGTACAGGGCGTCGAATACATCGATGAGGGCGGTAATGCGTGCGAATATATGAATGTCATCGCCCTTGAGTCCACGCGGGTATCCCGAGCCGTCCCATTTTTCGTGATGTTGCGAACATATGATCGCTCCCGATTGGAACACTTCGCGTTTTTGCCCCTGGAGGACGGTGGAACCGATTTCGGGATGTTGCCGGACGATGTGCCACTCTTCGTCGGTCAGTGGACCCGGCTTGTTGAGGATCGTATCGGAAATACCGATTTTTCCCAGGTCGTGCATGGGTGAGGCAAGCCACAGGAGTTCGATTTCCTGGGGGGCAAGGCCCAGGAGTCGGGCCATGAGACGGGAACATTCGGCCACGCGGCGGACATGATGTCCGGTTTCCCCGGAACGGGCCTCGATCACCTCCCCGAGGACGAAGATGACATCCTTCTGGGTGTTGATGATCTCCTTGTTCAGGGCCAAATTTTCGAAGGCAGCGGCAATGTTGAGCGAAAAAATGTTCAACAGGTCATGGTCCGCTTTCGAGAGGGGTTGCTCCAATTGCAGGTAGATCAGGTGTTCCTTTTCCTTGCGTGAAAGAAAATAGCCAAGATAAGCCCGGTCGCGATATTGGTTGCCGCGGGATTTTCGTCCTTCTTCGATCAATTCCAGAACGGATGGCGTGACCACGTCTTCCACCGGTTTTCCGATGAAGAGGGCATGGGTCCCCAGGGCGGCATGGATGCACGATACCCCATCTTCCTGGGCCGCCACGAAACATTCGACCGGGCCCGAGGCATGGGACGAACCTTCCGGGTTGAAGAAGGCAGTCAATTGGGTGAGTATTCCCGCCGCCAATTCGTCGAGCGATTGGACATCGAACAGGTTTCCCGTGGCCTTGATGATTTTCTCCAGGCCATTCCGGGTCCGGTCGAGGGCGCGGATGTCGCGGTAGGAGCGCAGGGCGGAGATCAGGGAGGTGGCGAGCGAGGTATCGGTCAGGCCCGCCTTTTCACGGTAATCGTTGATGTCGTATTCGGTCGTGACCTGGTCCTCGGGGGCCTGTCCCGGTTGACCGGTGCGCAGGATGATCCGGACAAACCGGTTTTGCGCCACATCCCGGATCCAACGAACCACCTTGAGCCCCGAATCTTCCTCTTCCATCACGACATCCAGCAGGACGACCGCCGCATCGGGATGCCGCCGCAACAGTTCCATCGCCTCCGCGCCCGAATACCCGCTGATCAACTCCAGTCGCTGACCGTCGAAGGAAAAGGTTTTGAGAATCATCCGGGTGACCTGATGGACATCCGGTTCATCGTCGATGATGATGATTTTCCATGATGGGATGTCGGAACGTCCTGTCCGTCCTGTCCGTCCAGGGATGACCCCTTGGGACGGGCCAATGTCCAGGTTGATTTTTCCTGTCTTCATCAACTTTTGTCTCCCCCCCGAAGGCCATCCGTTCGCTTGTCGCCAGGTGTTCCGGGAAATTTAATCACGAACAAAACCCCTTCGCCGATGGCACTTTGACAGGCGATCGACCCTTTCAGTACCTGGGTCACCTGGTTGTACACCACATGCATTCCCAGTCCGCTTCCCCCTTGTCCCCGTCGTGTGGTGAAGAACGGTTCGTAGAGGCGCTTGACGGCGTCGGCATTCATTCCCCGACCGTTGTCCTGGTAGATGAGGAGGACCTCATCCTCCTGAAGGGAGGCCTCGATCCTTATTTGTCCCCGATCCATGTTTTCAAAGCCATGGATCAGGGAGTTCATCACCAGATTGGTCACGATCTGGGAAATCGAACCGGGTCGGGTGGCCAGGGTTTGTTTTTCCGGACAGACAATGTCCACGACATGATGGGTATTTTTCAGTTTGGGACGCAGACTGAGGAGGATTTCATGGAGGTATCCCCCGAGGTCGATGGAACGCAATTCCTGACTCGTCTGGTCTACCGCCACCATCTTGAAACTGTTGATCAGTTCCGCCGCCCGCCGCAGATTGGCCTCGATCAGGTCGGAGGACTCGGTGGCCAGATCGAGATAATTGTTCAGATGTTCGTAGGTCAGCTCGTTGGCCGCGACCCGTTTCCGGAACAGGGAGGTCTGATTCTTCAAATAGGTCGCCGAGGTGAAACCGATGCCGATCGGGGTGTTGATTTCATGGGCGACGCCCGCGACCATGCCGCCCAGGGCCGCCATCCGTTCGGACTGGATGAGCTGGAATTGGTATTCCTGCAATGATTTGACATTGTTCTGCAATTCGATGGTCCGTTCCCGAACTTTTTCTTCCAGTTCGGCATTCTTGATGCGCAGATTTTCTTCCGCCCGCCGTTTTTCGATCAGGCGGGCCAGGGCGTGGCCGATGGTGAACAGGGCGTCCTGTTCGTTTTCGTCGAAGGGGTGACCCGCATCCAGGTAAAGATTGAGCACGCCGAGGGCCCCCTGATTCGAGAGCAGGGGCACGACATAGTGGCCATGCGGCTGCATCCCCTCGAAGCGGATGTCGTGCCGCTCGTCGATTCCGCCGGCGAAGACGAAGGCATCCGTCTCCCCGGCGCGACCGCAGAGACACTGGCCAAAGGGGACCCGGGCGCAACGGATCAACAACAGTTCATCCAATCCCTTGTGCGCCACCATCTCCAAAATGTTTTCCTCCCGGTTGACCAGAAACAGGGCCCCCTTGGATTGATTGAAAAACCAGGGGATCGTCAAAATGACCTCCAGTGCCGCTTCCAGTTGCCGGGCGAGCGGCAAAGGTTCGTAGGCAATCTTGTGGATGGAATTGACCACCCGTTGCAACAAAAGCAATTGTCGATTCAGGTTTTCGGTTTTCAGTCGCTCGCTGATATTGCGAAAGACGACCACTGCCCCCTGGGGTACGTCATTTTCAAGAATGGAGGTGACCGTGAATTCCACCGGAAAGGAGGATCCATCCTTGCGCCAGAAAAGGTCATGACTCAGGCTTCGGGTTTGTCCATCCCTGGTGGTCTGACAGACGGGACATTCCCGGGGAGGATAGACCGAACCATCGATTCGGGTATGGTGCATCAACGCATGCGGATTTTTGCCGATCAGCTCCGTGGCTTCCCAGCCGAGCAGGGCGGCCCCGGCATCGTTGATGAACGTGGTTTCATCCTGGGAATTCACGCCATAGATTCCATCGTTGATCGCCTGGAGGATCAACTGGTTTTGCCGCGCCAATCGTTCGAAGGCCTGTCTGGAGTGTTCCTGTTCCATGATCCGTTCCTCCAGTTCCATGGTCCTTTCCCGGACCTTGAGATCCAATTCCCAGGTCGTCTTCCGCACCGCATCGGCCATGCCGTTGAACGCCTGGGCCATGGTGGTGAATTCATCCTGCCGCGTCTCGGGAAGTTTGATGCCCGCCATGGGGTTGTCCCTGATGCGTTCCATCGTCTTGGCGAACGCATCCAAACGGCGCACGACCAGGACGCGAAACATGAAAAAGGAGATCGCGGTCAGAAGGATATAGAACAGGAGGATCGATCCTCCCAGGATCATGTCGCGGATGCGTCCCGATTCCAGGACCGGGCGTGTCGGAACCTGGATCATGGTGGCGCTGACGATGTCGCCGACAGGCCAGTCATATCCGTGATCCTCTCCATAGATCCCTCTTTGTTCCGGTGGCGCATCCTTTGGCGTTCCGTGGCATAAACGGCAGGATTCTTCCATTTTCTCGGGGGTTGCCAGAAAGTAATAATCCTGGTCGCCGCGACGATGATAACCGCTCGATTGTTCAAGCCGGGGGTTCTCGCGGAAATTCCGAATCAGTTCCAGGGTGAATTCATTGGCTCGATTGGCAGGATTCAGAGGATTTTCCGCATATTGGCGGTAGGTGTATTCGGGAAACTCCCGGTTGAAAATATCGAAGATCCGATTGACGATGAAGGTGCTCGACTGGGCTTCGATGATGAAGGCATCGGTATGTCGGGCCAGGGTGGGACGCAGAATCTCCTTGACGTACTCCCGGGTTGCCTTGGCAAAGCCTGAGATGATCGCGGTATGCTCGCGCAACTGCCGGTCCGCTTCGCTCCGGTCCAGATGCACCAAAATTCCCGCCGCGACCAGAATGACGGGGACCGTTTGCAGAATGATGCCGATCAGAAATCTTCGCGCAATGGAATTCATGTTCATGCCTGATTCAGGAAAATATAATAAAAAAAGATCCGTCTTTCCCTTTCCCCCAGCGCCTCTGTATCCTCCCTCGCTTCTCTGCAAGGGAAAGACGGAACAACCGTGGATTCCTCGGGTGCTTTCCGATGGACTCGGCAATGAACCCAAGGGACCCATCGAACACGAGGGGATACTATAATCAAACAAGGATGGCATGTCGAAACAAATATGAATGGGATTTTGTCAAATTATTACTACTTCCTGATTGCCCGTTCGTGGGACACCGTATGCCTGTGAAGCGGTGGGGAATATCGGGGGGGATGGTTGCGGTTGGGAATTTTTGCGAACCAGTAAATGCTTTTGATTCAGTTCCTGTCGTGTTGGAGGGAATCGCAGTTGGGCTGTTGGCGGTCCGGATGCAGTGGCACGCCGGCAAGGCG
>JADGCV010000029.1 GCA_015228815.1 Magnetococcales bacterium
CCGGGCCTGCCGGCATGACGATGCCATATTCCATGAGCAATCCCCGAGTCTGGTTGATGATCTCGGTCCGTTGGGCAACCGCCAGACTGCGCATCCGATGCAAGCTTTGCAAATCCTGCTGTTCAATCGATTTCATTGGCACAAATCGCATATTAGGCCGTTGAACCGCCTCACAAATTGCTTCTGCATCCAGCTTGTCATTCTTGTTGCTCTTGACGTAGGGCTTGACAAATTGTGGCGCCATTATCCGAACATTATGGCCCAAGATTTTCAACTGCCTGGCCAAATGGTGCGAACCTCCGCACGCTTCGAGACCTACCAAGCAAGGTTTTAAATTAACCATGAATTCAAGCATTTTCTCACGGTTTAGATGCTTCCTCAAAACAAAATTCCCTTTGGCATCAACTCCATGCAGGTGAAATGAATTCTTGCCTGTGTCGATTCCAAGTACCACGATCTCTTTGTCTGCGCTATTCTTGTTCATGGTTCGCTCCGTTCTCTGTTTGATGGTTAGCTGAAACTCCATCTTGGCCCATTTCGAGGCCGTTGGGAACGGGGCGGACCATACCATTAGACCCCTTTTTTCTTTCAATAATTTTAAACACGGGGAGGGACCTGGGCCGTTACCTTCCCTGCAAAAATCGCCCTACCCATTCGCTCAACCAAACCTCGTGTCCGACCAGAAAATGATCCAAACCCGCCGGAAGCACCTGAAATACCTTGGGCGGGGGAAGACGATCGAACAGGTTCCTGGCAAGGTCCGACGGACAGGCAAAGTCATCCTCGGCCCAGATCAAAGCCGTGGAATGTCCCCCCTCCGGGTACGGTGGCGGCATGGGCCACCGGGCCAGAGGAGGCGCGATCAGCACCATCCGCTCGATCCAGGAGGCTTGTTGCGGCAACCGGATCGCCCCCAGGCAACCATAAGAATAGCCAATGATATGGACGTTTTCATGTTTTCCATTGATCCCAGTGAAAAATTCAAATGCCCTCCCCGTATCCGTCTCCATGGCCTTTTCGTATTCGGGAGCGGTGGAATGTTCCCAGAAAAGTTGTTGGTCCTCATCGATATTTCTGTCAGTTTCGCTGCGACCGACCCCCTGGGGATTGAAGCGAAAGACCACCATTCCCTGTCGTGCCAACCCAGAGGCAAGATGCGCAGTGACATTGTTGTCCATGTCGCCACCAAGAAACGGATGCGGTGGGCAGATCAGTACATGACCACATGGCGTCCGAAGGGAATCATCATATGTCAGCCGACCTTCGAGACGCAGGTCTCCCGAAGGAAAAAATAGGGTTTCCTCGATCAAAATGTTTGTCCAAAGGCTTGTGCGGGAAGTCTCAGATAGGTTTCCAACAGTTTAGGATCGTCAAAATCGGCCTGGTCGAAATAGATCATCTGCGTTGCCCGTTGTCGCGGATGGCCCGCATGATACAACCCCGAAGGGGCCAACAAAGTGCATTCCGGGCGGTGGGCCTGACGTACCAGGCCATCTTCGTCGAAAAGGCTCAGGTGATGGTCGTGAAAGGGAAGGTTTTCCAGATGTTCGTAGGGCAACAAAGCATAGGGCGCTCTGCCAGGGGTCGATTTCAAGGGCAGTTTGTGGCTTTCCAGGCGCAGCGAGACCAATTGATGGCGTCCGGAAGAATAATAGAGCACCACCCTTTGTGGCGGTCCCGGAGGACTGGCAACCAATTCGGGAACGACGGCATCGATTCCAGGGACCTCCTGCTCCAAATGGAACGTTTTTCCGTCGAGGCGCGTCGGATATTGGACACGACTCCACCGTTCCAGTTGTTCGGTCGGAAAAATTTTATAATAACAGCCACAGTTGGCGACCGATTCATAGGTCAGGGGCCGATGTTCCCGGTTCAAGGTGATGCGAAAGGTCCATCCTTCCATGGGCCCCGCCTCGGGATCGAATCCTTTGAGTTTGGGATGCTCCGGATACCACAGGGTATAGACCAGTTGTTTGACCGGGAGGCCCTGAATCTGGCCATGGTGCATGTAGGCATAAAGGGTTGGCTTGTCGCCAAGAACGCCGGGAACCGCCGATTCGGCAGTGTCTCCTTTCAGGAATACCGCGCCAAACTGATCGACCTTGGATTCATAGGGGGCGTCATACCGGCGTTCCTGGACCACGATGGGGGCAAAGTAGGTCAGCAAGGCCCAGCCATCGAGCGTCGCGGGATCGATGGTGCGATCGGCGGATGGCGGAAGATGGAGGTCGCTCTTTGCAAATTCAGGGACATGAGGCGAACGGTCATCGGTCAAGGCATGGTACCAGATCCATGTTTGTATCAGGGGCACCGCTGGAGCGGTCGCCAGCAGTCGGGTCATCCGTCCCCGGGTCTTGATCGACTCGTCGGTATGAAACACCAGTTGTCGCCAATAGGCGTCAACCTCCTTGACCGTGGTCAGGGCCATCACCCCCTGAATTTCCCGGTCCCGTTCCTTGTTTGCATGCAGTTGGTAGGCGCGCAAAAACTTTTCCTTGGGGGTGGCGCCACCACCACTGTAATCCATATCATTTCCTGGCCTGGAGAGAAAAGCCTCCAGTGCCGCCACGGAAACCTTGTCCAGGGAAAGGGTGATGTATCGATCATTCAACGAACCGGCGTCGATCAAAAAACGGCGAACAAACTCCTTTTTCCGTTCCAGGCCCTGTTCTTCATTGTACAAGGGAATCTTCAGACGCAAGGCATCGTCGATCCGGAGATGTTCGTAGCCCGCGATTTCCTGGAAACGGGCATCCTGAACGCGAAGCTCCTTGAAAAAACGATCCTGTTCATCCAAAGGTTCCGAGCGCGAATGCGGGACCGGCAGATCCAGAGGGGCGCAACCGACCATCAGGGCCAACACGATCGACAGGAAAACAGTCCGTTGCCTTACTCCAACGAATAAACTACTGTTTTCACGCATTTTTCTCAATCCATCCGTTGAATGTCACACCCTATCGACCCGCAGCCTCGGAGGCGACTGCCAAACGCCACGGTCGTCCCCCGATCAACAGATCTTCCACCACCGCCACACCTGCGTCGTTGACCCGAAGAATGAGTTCACCCTTGCGTTCGCGAACCGCCTGATCCAGGGAACGGGCATGTTCCTCGGGAATATAGAACCGCTCGATCCCTGCATGAAAATCGCGACCACGACAGCTGCCCACGATCTTGAGGCGGCAGTCTTGAGCCACCAATCGACCATAATGGAAAGAGGGAGAAGGTTCAAGGCAGAGGACCGCCGGAACTTCCTGGTCCCTCGGACCATCCGGCATTACCGCCGTGTCCTCTTCGGGACAGACCAAAACCCCATAATCGATGCGATACACCAGATAGTGCCCCGAGAGCAGGTCGCGTGGATCAAAGCCTTCGATCGGGAATCGAACCTGGCGTCCCTGGTCGAGGACCTGAAGTTTGTGAAGGATCAGACCGCCCAGGGTGAGGATCGGGAGAAGCAATGCGATGACAATCCGTGCCTTTTGGAAAGAGTGGTTCATGAAGGAGCCATCCCCTGAAACCAGGAAAGCAACATCCGTTGCCACCGCGACCACAGCCAGACAAATCCAAGAATGATCAACCCCGAAAGGATCAGGCCGATTCCAGCATCGAAGAGTCCGCCAAACGCGGTAAAGAACAGGACAAGAAACCGGATTCCCAGCAGCAGGACCATTCCATTGGCCATGCGTACCGATCGTTCACGCACCATCCACGCCGCAGCCAAGGAAAACAGTGCCATGGTGAACAGGGCCGACAGCCAATGGGACAGATGCAGGCCGATCACCATTGGCCCCATCAAGGAATAGAGCGTGACCAGGGATCCGAGCAATTTCTTGGACAGGGGAGACCCATGTCCATTGAGAACAATTCCAGCCAGGGTGACGCCGCCCAACGCCAATCCGCCTCCCGTCATGAACGGGTACCATTCCCAGGTATGGACCGGGTTCATACTGGAAACATCGATCAACATCACCATGGTGATGCCAACGATCCAGGAATGAACGAGAAATGCCCGACCCAGGGATTCCGTTGCGCGCCAGAGGTGGAGAAGAAGCGCCACCAGGGCACAGGCCAGTGGAAGAAGATAGCCGATCAGAAGGCCCCGTTCCTCTTCGGTGATGGCGGCGATTGGCGTCAGAATCAGACGGTAGCTTCCCGCCACAAGGAGCGCGAATGTCCACGCCAATGGCAGGAAGGATCGACAAGTCAGCGTGGCCAGGGGCAGAGTGATCGCCACCCACAGAAGCAGCGCCTGGTCCCAGCTTCCTCCGGAATGAAAGACTTGTCCGATCAGGCCAATGGAGGTCAGCAGGGCCAGGGCGAAAAAAATCAGCAGCAGTTCCCAGGTCAGGGATTGCGAATGATCCCGCCGTTTCCAGATGCCCAGGGCGAGCGCCACCAGGGTCAACAGATCCGCGCCAAGTTTGACCGCATCGGGAATTTCATCCCAGTTGGCTGCGACCAGGGAAATGATTCCGATACCGACGACCCCCGCCCCCAGGGACAGAAAGCTGAACAACAACCAGTTCTTCCCGGAATGTGCCCCTTCGTGGCGAAGAATCGCCTCGGCCTGGTCCGCGGCGATCAAACCTGCCTGGACCCATTCCTTCAGCCGCCGTTCGATATGGGCCATGACCTCTTTCCCGGATCTTTCCAACACAGTCGGGCCGTGTCCCGCAAAGTCTGTTCCCCAGGCAGGATGGGCTATGAGCCGTGGCACTCGTCCACAAGATCGATGATGTCTTCGATACTTTCCAGATCGGTAATCTGATCGACATCGAAGATTAGGTCGAACGCCTCTTCGACCTGGGTGATGATGGCGACGTGCTTCAGGGAGTCCCATTGGGACACGTCACCAAACATCCATTCCGGATTGACCTCCTTTTCCGGGAGGTTCAACACCCGGGCGATGATGGCAATCACTCGCTCCTCGATCGTTTTTCGTTCCAGGGTCCGTTCCGGCATGATGGGTCCTGATGTTCGAATAAGGAAAAGGGCGCGATCCGGACACCTTCCGGTTAAAAAGTGGTGTGTTCCTTGATTCCGTTTTCCGCCCGATCACCCCATCCGGTCATCATGGAGGCTGGATTGTTGCTGATGATCCGGTCTCCCTCCTTCAATCCCGAGAGGACGCTGACCATGTCCTTGTCCACGAACCCGCCCAATCGGATCATGCGCAGTTCGGGTTCGCCGTTTTCCACCACCGCCAATACCGCCGGCAGACTGCCGCGCCAGATGACAGCGGTCCGGGGGACCGTCGGCAGGGATCTGCTTTGTGTGGTATGGTCGGGGATCATGACCTCGGCATACATGCCCAACAGGCCATGTCCCTTGGGCTTGTCGAGCAGTTCAAGTTTGACGGTAACGGTATGGCGTTGCGGGTCGGCCATGGGATAGATTTGGACGACTTTCGTCATCACCATGGTATCGTTGATGTCGAGCCGTGCCTGAATGTTCATATCCTTTTTGATTCCGGCGACGATCCGGGCGGGGACATCGACCTTGATGCGCAGGCGGCTGGGGTCGGCGAACGAAACCAGGGGCATTCCTGGTTGCACGGTATCCCCTTTTTCGATGTGCTTGACGGTGATGATTCCCTGGAAAGGTGCGATGGCGCGGGCGTCACGCAACTTGGCTTCGATCTCCTTGATGGCGGCCTGGGCCTGGATGATCGACATATGCGCCTGCTGCACCTGGATTCCCTGGGCATAGTTCTGGGCGTAGTCGCTGAGACCGGGGTCGTCCATGCCCATCATCGAGGAGAAGGGGCGGGTGAAGGCGCGGTCGAACATGCGCGGCATTCCCATTCCCATGTTGTCCGATGCCATGGGCGAGCCGGAATTGATCTGCCGCGCGAACTGGATGTTATTGTTATGAAACATCGACTGGGCCTTGGCCAGTTCGGCCCGGGCGGCATCGCGTTTGGCCAGCAGGTCGATGTCCTCGATGGAGACGAGGACCGTTCCCTTCTTGAAAGAATCTCCCTCGGCTCCGGCGATCGACCGGACCCGTCCCGGAACCTGGGCCGAGAGGGTGACATCGCGAAACGGTACCACGGTCCCACCAAGAGTCACGGTATCGCTCACCTTCTGGGATTGGACCGTATGGGTATCCTGTCCACCGTCGGCGGCGAAGGTCTGGCTGGGAAGGACTCCGCCAAGAAAGGCCATCATTCCCAGGAGTGGAAGAAGTTTGCGTGGATTTCCTTTCGTCTGCACGATCTGGTTTCCCCTGAAGAGGTGTTACAGGCCCTGAAAACGACAACCACGGCACGACCGTGGGGACTGTTTTCATTTTCATCAACGGCATTTCCGAAGGTACCATGGACCTCCCTGAAACACCACGGAAAATCGGTTCCAAACGCGCCATCCGAACAAATTCCGGAAACCATTCATCTTCTGTTCCCGCGTTTCCAGCGGTCCGGGTGGTTTTGTCAATGTGGGTTGGTGGTTTCGAAGTCGATCCGAAGGATTTTTCCGGGTTCCGTTACGGGTATCTGCCGGAGGAGGAAGGGGATGCCGTGGCCGAGGAGCAACCACCCGCCGAGACACAGGACCGACAATCCTGCCAGGACGGCGAGAAACAACCTGGAATTGGCGCGGGTGATGTTGCGTTCGTCGTGGGATTGGGACGGGGCGGCGCCCGTGCCTGCGTTCCGGGAGGGGAGGTGGTTTGTCGGGTCGAGGACGGCCAGGAGGTTTTGTCCCAGACGAATGTTGTGGTGTTGCACGATCCTCTGGGACAACAGGAGGCAATAGAGCGTATCGATGGTATTGTAAAAGAATGCCAGTGTCATCAGGATCGGGAAGGGGGGGGTGCCCAGGAGAAACCAGGCGATCAGTCCGCCATACAGGATCAGGCTGAATGACAGATCAAGCAAAAATGAGCCCCATCGGCGCAGGTACAGGTGATGGAGTCCCAATCCCAGGGACCAGCAGAGGACGACATAGGTATCGGGGTCCCTGAATCGGGACCGGGCAAGATCGAAGTAGTGGCGGCGGGCTTCATCCGGGAGTTGTCCCACCCGTGTACGAAGCCGGTCTTCGAGCCGGTCGAGGTCTTTGCTGGGAAGGTCAAGATCGAAAATGTCCAAAGTGGTTCGGACTCACGGTGGAAAATCATCGATGGGGGTGATCCGTTGCCGATCGCGGCAACGCAGGATCCGTTTCATCGCCAGAAGGGATCCTCGCAGTAAACCATGTCTTTCCAATGATATGAGCGCATAATTGGAACAGCTTGGGTTATAGTTGCATTGGACGGACAGGCGGCGTCCTCCGCCCGCATCCTGATAACGGCGGATCAGGCGTATCAGGAGAGAACGCAAGCGTCACCGGCCCAGGGTGACGATCATCGCCTCACGGGTCCAGAACAACAGGAAGCGTTTTTTTTCGACGATCTGGAAAACCACCTGCCATCCGTCGGCGGCATGACTGTTGAGTTCCATTTCCATTTTTTGCAGGGGAAGACCGGAAGCGCCAAGAAAAATGGTGCCACAGCCACCCTCGACGATGTGAATGACTTTATATTCCTTGTAGGATTGCAACATGTTCCCTCCCGGGTCGGTGGATGGAGGATGACGAAGGCATGGTCCAGTGATGATTTATTTTCCGACTCTTCAAAGCAACTTTACCAGCGCCGCCATGGCCCCGACGGCAACGACCATCAGGCTTCCGAGCTTGATCACCATGCGTTGCTCCAACTCTTTGAGTCGGACTTCAATCTTTGTATCCAGGTCCTTGATGTCGCGCTTCAGGTCGGATCGGACCGACTCGATCTTGACATCGAGTTCTTTGATGTCGCGCTTCAACTCGGATCGGACCGACTCGATCTTGACATCGAGTTCTTTGATGTCGCGCTTCAACTCGGATCGGACCGACTCGATCTTGACATCGAGTTCCTTGATGTCGCGCTTCAGGTCGGATCGGACCGACTCGATCTTGGCATCGAGTTCCGTTCGGACCAACTCGATCTTGACATTGAGTTCCTTGATGTCCCGCGTCAAGTCGGATCGGACCGATTCGATCTTGACATCGAGTTCCTTTCGACCCAACTCGATTTTGACATCGAGTTCCTTGATGTCGCGCTTCAAGTCGGATCGGGCCGATTCGATGTCGCGCGTCAGGTCGGATCGGACCGATTCGATGTCGCGCGTCAAGTCGGATCGGGCCGACTCGATGTCGTGCTTCAAGTCGGATCGGACCAACTCGATCTTGACATCGAGTTCCTTGAGGTTTCGCCGCAGTCCGGCATCGACTTCGGCCAGGTCTTTCTTGGTGGTCAACCGGTCCTCGATCATGACGACAAGGGCTTCGGCCTGGATGGCTGCCTGTCGTTCGTCAACCCCGGCATCCCGAAGTTTCTTGACGTAAACGCAATGGTCTGGGTCATCGGTCTTTCCTCTCGAAAATGTTTACCCACTCTTCATTTCAAACCGCACCGGATGTCGAACCAACGTTACGTTTCCGGTGAAAGATCCGCGGGATCGACCGGGTTCGCGGGAAGAAAGTGGATGATGATCGTGGTTCCGTCGGTTTCGGAGGTTTCCATGGCAATCGATCCTCCCTGCACCTCGGTCATCAGCCTGGCCGAATAGGTGCCCAATCCAGTCCCATGGGCCTTGCCGAAGGTGACATATTTTTCGAAAAACCGGTCGCGGATGGCGCGGGGAACGCTTCCCTGGTTATGGATGCGGACACACGGGGTGGAGGAACGAGTCACCAGCGAGATGGTCACGGTTTGATCTTTGGTGGATGCTTCGATGGCGTTGGTGAGCAGGTTGTTGAGAAGGGAATAGCACAACAATTCCTCGCCCAGGATGAAAAATCGGGATTGCCGGGTGACCGGATGGCCGTCGATCAGGACGGAAAGGTCGATATTCCTTGATTGGATTCGCGGTTCCTCGGCGGCACGAATTTTTTCGATCAAACCCAGAAGATCCACTCGAACCGGTTCGAAAGAGTAGGTTCCCTGCTCCATCTTGAACATTTCCAGGGACAGGTTGATCATGTTGAGGAGTTTGTAGGCCGACTCCTGAACCAGTTGACACATTTTTCTTTGTTCTTCGTTCATCGGGAGAAGGGCATCGAGCAGCGCCGAAAAACCGATGATGGCATTGAGGGGTGATTTCAGGTCGTGACGCATGATGCGATCGACCTCTTCGCGCAATTGCGCCGCGGCGATCAGTTCCCGGTTTTGCCGTGCGAGGGTTTCGCGGGCCGATTTCAATCCCAGATGGGTTCGAATTCGCGCCTTGACGATGGAAGGGGCGACCGGTTTGGCCAGAAAATCGACCGCACCCAGGGCCAACGCCCTGGCTTCAAGGGTGGGGTCGTCTTTGGATGTGACGAATATGACGGGAATATCCTGGGTTTCACTTCCCCCCTTGAGGATGCGGCATACCTCGTAACCATCCATGCCCGGCATCTGAAGGTCGAGAAGGATCAGGTCGATCCGTTCCGAGGTAACCAGATCCAGGGCGACCCGACCGCTCTTCGCCGTGAGGATTCGATAGTCGTCCTTCAGAAGATCGGATAGAATTTCGATGTTGGCGATGGCGTCATCGACGATCAACAGGTTCGACGGTCCGGAATGATCCATATGAAGCGGCATTTTCCCTGATCATGGTTGAAAAACAGCAAGGCACTGGAGTCTCGTACCGTCGCATGGCGAAGCGTGTCCCCGATCGTCTCGACGAGCGGATGGAAGGACGATTTCCAGGGACGTTCCTTGTTCAGACTGTCGCGGGAACACCCGTGCCACGGCCCTGGCGTGACGGTCAGGAACTATTCTACTGGAAGTATATATTATTCATGGGGTAATATCGAGCCTGCACAAATCGTGACTGGTCCGACATTTCCTGTCACATCCTTTCAGTCCCGTCAAGGGGGGTGCAAATGGGTGTTTGGCTTAGGCATCGTGGATCGGGACAACCGGTCGAAAGAGAGGAGTTTTCCTTCAGTCGAGAGGACCTTTCCCGATGAATGATGGTTTGACCTATCACGGCAAGCGGCAGTGGGAACGGCAGGAATATCAGGCCAGGATGACACTTGAACTGGCCAATGGTTCCCTGTTTTACGGTGATACCCTCGATGTCAGTCTGGGAGGTGTCTTTCTCCTGACCGATGCGTCCCCGGTCGGGGTGCATATCGGCATGGAGGGGACACTTTCCATGAAGGTGGTGCAAATGAACATCACCTTTCCCTGTATTGTCGTCCGCGTCAATGATCAGGGGGTTGGGGTCAACTTTATCGCGCAACAGTCCGAATTCGGCATGCTGATCAGTCACGACATGACCCTGGGGCTGATCACCCGGACCAACAGCGCCTTCGCCCAGTCGATGGATCTGGAGACGACCCTCAAAACCAGTGTCTCGCACATCAAGGATTACATGTTGGCGGAGGCGGCTTCCTTGTTTCTCCTGGAAAGCGATCGGACGAGCATTGTCTGTCGCGCCTGCACCGGACCGGTCAACATCACCGGCGCCCGGTTGTCGATGGGCGAGGGGATTGTCGGTCGGGTCATCGCCCAGGGCAAGTCGGAAATCGTCCACTATCCCAGGAACGATTCGGGTTTTGCCGAGCACATCGATCGTTCCACGGGATTCATCACCGAATCGTTGCTGTGCGCGCCGTTGATCGTCGGCGACAAGACCATCGGCGCCATGGAGGTGTTGAACAAGCGTGGGTCGGGTACCTTCATCGATCGCGACATGATCGCCCTTGAAGCGCTCGCCTCCATTTCCGCCCTGGCGATTCATAACGCCCGGGAGATGAGCCAGAGGCTGGCCGCCGAATCGGCCAGCCAGGCCAAGGGGGAATTCCTGGCCAACATGAGTCATGAAATCCGCACCCCCCTCAACGCCATCATCGGCCTGACCTTTCTGTGCCTGCAAACCGGATTGACCGATCAGCAGCGCGATTATCTCAACAAGGTCCATCTGAGTGCCAACAATCTTCTGACCTTGATCAACGATATTCTCGACTTTTCCAAGATCGAGGCGGGAAAACTGTCGATGGAAAAGGTTCCCTTCGACCTGGAGGAGGTGTTTGAGGGCGTGATCGCCGTATTGGGGGTCAAGAGTCAGGAAAAAGGATTGGAATTGCTGGTCGATGCCGACATCGACCTTCCGTATCGTCTGGAGGGGGATCCCCTCCGGTTGGGACAAATCCTCACCAATCTTGCCGGCAACGCGGTCAAATTCACCCAGACCGGCGAGGTGAGCATCACCGTGACCCGATTGGAAGAAACCCGGGAAACCCTTTCGTTGCAGTTCGCGGTGCGTGACACCGGCATCGGCATGACGCGGCAACAGATGGACGCTTTGTTCACCGCCTTTTCACAGGGGGATTCCTCGACGACCCGGAAATATGGCGGTACGGGACTCGGACTGGCCATCAGCAAACGTCTTGTGGAGATGATGGGGGGCGCCATCCGGGTGGAAAGCGAGCCTGGATCGGGCAGTTGCTTCACGTTTTCGACCTGTTTCAGCAAAACCAGGGAAATGGCATCCCGGCGCGAGGCGGAGACCATCGTTTTGAACGGGCTTCGCGTCCTTGTGGTCGATGACAATGCCAACGCTTGCCGGATTTTGGCGACCCACTGTATGCATCTGGGATGGCATGTCCAGAGCGCGGATCATGGTCGCGGCGCCTTGGAGATTCTCCAACGGCAGTTTGATGCCGGATCTCCCATCGACCTGATGTTGCTGGATTGGAAGATGCCGGAAATCGATGGCATCGAAGTGGCGTTGGCGGCGCGTACACAGGGCCATGGCCCGGAAAGATTGAAAATTGTCATGGTCACCGCCTACGATCGCGACGAGGTACTCAAGGGGGAGGACAGAAAGCGTCTCATCGACGGATACATCATGAAACCGGTGCAGAGAAAATCCCTGCTCGATACCGTGACGATCGCCTTTGGCCAACCGAAAATCGATGCTGCCCTTTCGTCGTCTGTTCCCGTTCCGGCGGCCAACCATTTTTCCGGTGTCCGGATCCTGTTGGCGGAGGACAACGAGATCAACCAACAGGTTGCGCGGGAATTGCTTGAACATGTGGGCATCGAGGTCGTGATCGCCCAGAACGGCGCCGAGGCAGTGGCCCTGGCGGAACAGGGACCGTTCGATGCCATCCTGATGGATGTGCAGATGCCCGTGATGGATGGATATGCCGCCACCCGCCTCATTCGCCGCCAGGAAATCAACCGGCAACGGCCCATCATCGCCATGACCGCGAATGCCATGACGGGAGATCGCGAAAAATGCCTCGACGCGGGGATGAACGATCATGTCGCCAAACCGGTCATGCCCAGGGAACTCTATGGCGCCTTGAGGCAGTGGATTGGCAATCGCCCCCTGTTGGAGCCAGCCACATCCTTGCCGGGATCCTGTTCGGAGCACTCCGGATCGATCTTTCCGGCCTCTCTTTTGGGAATCGATCATGAAGCCGGTCTCAGGCATGTCGCCGGCAATGCGACGCTTTATCGCGACCTGCTGTGCAAATTCGCCCGCAACAAGGGGGAGGCGGGCCGGGAACTGGAACGGTCGCTCATGGCCGACGACCTCTCCGGATTGATTCATCAGGCCCATGCCCTCAAGGGGATCAGTGCCACTCTCGGGGCCTTCACCCTGGCGCGCCTGGCGGCCAGGATCGAGCTCATGGCCAGAAATACCGGTCAGAGGCGGGTGCTGGCAGGCACGGTCGGGGAACTGAACCGGGAACTGGATCGCGTCATCGCCGCCATCGAGGCATCCTTGATCGGTACCGGTATCGATGTCGATTCGGGCGTGGCAGGCACCGTCGATTCATCGGAAGAAACGTCGTGTTGCCGCGACCGCCTGGGTCTGCTGCTCCCCAAGGCGATCGAACTGTTGCGCGTCTACGATTCGGCCGTGGAACAGGTCGTGGAGGAACTCATCGTCCTCGTCGATCGCGGTCCGCGCGCCGTTCGTCTGGCATCGATTCGCAAGGCCCTGGAATCCTACGACTTCGAATCTTCACTGACCCTTTTCCAGGAATGGGCCGCGGCTGAAAAAATAGAACTGGAACCCCCGTCATGACGAATGCCACCTTGGAAAAGACCTCCAGGACGACCATCCTGATCGTCGATGATGTCCCGGAAAATCTGCATGTCCTGCAACGGATACTCAGTCCCTTCTATCGCGTGCAGGTTGCCACGAATGGTCGTACCGCCATCAAGATTGCCCTGTCTCCGAATCAACCCGACCTGATTCTTCTCGATGTCATGATGCCCGGGCTGGATGGTTATGAAACCTGTCGGCTTCTCAAGCAACAGGAACGGACGCGCGAAATACCGATTCTCTTTGTCACCGCCCGTGCCGAGGTCGCGGATGAAACCCGGGGATTCGAGTTGGGCGCCGCCGATTATTTGATCAAACCGATCAGCCCTCCGGTCGTTCTGGCCCGTGTCAGAACCCATTTGTCGATTCACGACCAGAAAAAATTATTGGCCAATCAGGTGGCGGTCCGAACCGCCCAGCTTCAGATTCGCAACATGGAACTGGAGGAAATGCAACGGGAGGTCATCCGGCAACTGGGGCGGGCCTCGGAATACCGTGACAACGAAACAGGATTGCATGTGGTGCGCATGAGCCACTATGTCCGTTCCCTCGCCTTGAAATCGGGATTGAGCGAACCGGAGGCGGATCAGTTGATGCAGTCGGCGCCGATGCACGATCTGGGAAAGATTGGCATTCCCGACCATATTCTCCTCAAGCAGGGAAAACTCACCGACGAGGAATTCGACCTCATCAAGAGCCACGCCCAGATCGGATACGAGATCATCGGGCCGCAAAAGTCGGAATTGTTGAACAGGGGACGCCTCATCGCCCTGACCCATCATGAAAAATGGAACGGGAGCGGCTATCCCAGGGGACTCAAGGGGGAAGAGATCCCTTTGGCGGGGCGCTTGGCAGCGCTTGGCGATGTTTTTGACGCTTTGACCTCGGTCCGTCCCTACAAAAAGGCCTGGACCGTGGACGATGCCCTGGGGCTGATCGAAAAGGAGGCGGGGACACATTTCGACCCAAGGCTGGCACAAATCTTCACCAGCCTGAGGCCGGAACTGGTTGGAATCATGGAACGGTTTCAGGACCGCCACGAACCGCTTCCCGGTTGAACCTTCCGCTGAATCCGGTTTTTTGCCACCGGTCTCTCCAGCCCGACAATAAATCATCAGGTTTCTTTCCGGATTTCGGCACGTCCGATGCAGACCGGCCATGCGTCGCCATTGGACGAGACTTCATGTCTTGAGGGATCGTGCGGTCCGGTCGAGGTCGGCCCGGGTGTGGGGCATGGTTTGATTTTTCATCCGCGAGGCTGTCATGGTGGCGTTGGAAATGATAGGATTCGGGAAATGGACGTGGACGGTTGAAAAACCCCCTGGGACGATGCGGGTCCCATCTGTTCGGGCGCGGTCATGCCGAGCGTAATTCTTTGTCGAAGCAGTGTATTTGTTGACTTTATCTGTACGGAACACCCCCAGGAATGAACAGCCGAATCGTCCGTCTTCTGTCTTTGTTGGTGCTTGTCCTTGCGTTTTCGCTTCTGCCCCCGATGCATTATGGGGCCGTATCGAAGGAGGTGTCCGGGGAAGAGATTCAGGTCGCCAAGGTTTCACAAGCGCCCTCCCGTTCGAGTTATCTGTCTCCCGGAGGGGAGGTGCGCATTTCCTGGGATGCGCTGTCTCTTCCCGAAGAACGTGTCATGGCCCTGACATTCGACGATGGTCCGGTGGAACGGGACCTGGAAATTTCCGCCTTGTTGAAAAACAACCACATCCAGGCAACATTTTTCTTCATTGGCAACAAGGTGGAACAGTCGTCCGCCATCGTCAGGAAAGTCCACGCGGGCAATCATGAGATCGGTTATCACTCCTACCGTCACCAGAAGCTGAGTTGGATTTCTCCGCTCGACCTGAAGGAAGATTTTCGGCTGGGAAGGAAAGCCCTCTCCGAACTGGGGGTGACGCCCATCTGGTTTCGTCCGCCGTATGGCCTGTACAACGCCCGGGTGATCAAGACGGCGCGAAACGAGGGGATGGAGACGATTCTGTGGACGATCGATCCCAAGGATTGGACGGGCATTTCCGCCGAGACGATTGCCAAAAGGGTGATCCGTATGTTTCATCCGGGTGCGGTGCTGCTGTTTCACAGCAATCATTCGGCGACGTTGCAGGCCCTGCCCGCGATCATCGATGCGGCCCGGTCCCAGGATTATCGTTTGGTTTCGTTGACGGAGTGGCGCCGGACGATCGAATCAGCCCATTGCCGCAAGTATCAACGTCATTGTACCCCCACCTTGATGGCGCGGACCGAGTCACTGACCGGGGGTTCGTCCAAGGATGTGACGGTTCCGGTCGCTGCCGCCGCAGTGCTGCCGGTGTTGCATCAATCGTCGCCGATCAAACGTCATTCCCATCCGCTCCATCGGAAAAAAGGACGGCACAAGGTCCCCATCCCGTTTGTGGCCCCTGCGGCCAATCGGACCGGTCCGATGCGCCCCCTGCCATTTCTTTGAGACAGGCACTGTCCCATGCGTGACTGTTTTTTTAGAAGTGGCATCAGTATTGCATCAATTATGGACGTAGGCTAATGAAAGTTTGGGAAGGGGACCTCCATTGACGCTGTCGTGGCGCCCCCTCCCAGGGACAATTTCCTAAGGATACCGGGATCGATCATGATCGAGTCTATTTTGTTGTTCATGTTTTCCATTGTTTGTTTTATCTATGGTCTGGGAATTTCCAATCCAGGGGAGTATTCGATGAAAATGCTCTGGAACCGGATGCGGGGACGCCGGCCCATTCCGGACTATTCACAGATAAAATCGTAGGCCCCAGGTCGTTCATTCAGACCGGGTTGAAGAATTTCGTCGTTGCGGTGGGATACCATGACTTGAAGGGGGGCGATGACGAAGGCATTCGGAGTTTTTGCCCGCGTGGCGAAACAGGCAGACGCAACGGACTTAAAATCCGTTGGCCGCAAGGCCGTACCGGTTCAAGTCCGGTCGCGGGTACCAGGAAGGCGATTCGATGATTGGCGTTGGCCAACCTTTGATAACGAAGGGTTGGCCGACGCCAGTCGCGGGCAAGGGTCAGGCCGAAGGGATGGGGATGCGTACAATCGATCCGAACGAGGCGTATTCTCCCGGTCCCAACCGCGAAAGGGGCGCGATGGCGGTGCCATCGACGCGCATCCGTCCCTTGGCATCGTGGACCACCACGGAATCGTCGATGTAGATGGTCTGGATCAGGCCAAACACAAGGGCCTGGCGTATTTTTCCGATTTCCTGAACCTCATGAAGGTGGCAGGCGAAGGCGACCTTGCACCCTTCGATGCGGGGCAGCGCGAATCCTGGGAATTCGGTCAGGGTCAACCGTTCCCGCTCCACTTCCGAGACCTCCTCGGGCAATTCGGCGGATGAGTTGTTGAGTGCCTCCAGTTGTGCCATCGAGGCGATATGCACGACAAAGTTTTTTCGCTCGATGATGTTGCGTCGGGTATCCTTGGGAACCCCGTCCTTTTTCATGCCGATGGAGAGCATGAGAAGAGGCGGTTCGCTGGAGACGGCGTTGAAATAGGAAAAGGGGGCGATATTGTACGATTTCGACCGGTTCTCGGTCAGCACCCAGGCGATGGGACGGGGGACCAGGGTTTGTGTCACCGTGTGGTAGATCTGATTGGGTGACAGGGTACCAAGATCGATCAACATGAGGTGTTCTCCGGCTCGGTTGAATGGAACATCGGGTGTTCATGAAACAGTGTGAATGAATGGCTGTTTCTTCGATTTTCATGATGGGACATGTTATTCTGGGTTCCTGTTCGTTGATGATCATCCGCGCCGAGTCACCGGAGGTTTGGGAGTGTACCTGTGATCATATACAACCATTTGACCACGGATCAGATGCGACGGATCATCCAGTCGCTGAAACTCTTTTCTTTTCTTGCCGCCGATGAGGTCGATCGCTCTTCCAGGGAACACCTGCACATCCTGGGCTATGATACCGGGGAATTCCTGATCCAGGAAGGGGCTTCGGACCGGGCCTTGTTTCTGTTGCTGCATGGATTCGCCAGCGTCGTCAAGGAGGGGGCGGGGATCCCCATGGCGCAACTGGAACCGGGCGATTTCTTTGGCGAGGTCGCTTTCCTGACGGGACGGACGCGAATTACCAACGTCATCGTCCATCCCCCGAGCATGACCGCTCCGCCGAAGAACCGGAAGTTCGTGCTGGACGAGATGTTGTTGGGAGAAATTTTCAAAAAGAAGAAAAAAACGGCGGTGGTGTTGCGCCTGGATGGCGACATTTTATCAACCATGGAATGGCCTTTGCGGATCCGGCTCAAGGATACGATGATCGAACAGTTGAGCCTGCGGGTGGAGGGGATGGTCGCCAAGGTCGAACGAATGCTTGGTGAATCGCCCGAACTCGAAGTGGACAGCGAACTTGAGGCGTTGATCCAGAGTGGCAAGGGAAATCCGGACGAACTCGAGGCGGGGCGCGATGCCATCATCAAACATCTGGTCGAATTCATCGACCGCCTCAATCAACAACTGACCGAAACGTTTTGAAACGGCGTCATCGGGAGTGAGGATCGATGGTCCGGATTTCCGGAGGGCGCCACCGCGGACAACCACTTCGGGTTCCCGCTGGCGACGGCGTGCGACCGACGACGGGTCGTGTCCGCGAGGCGCTTTTCAGCATGCTTCAGGGTGAAATCGCCGGACGATGGGTCTTGGATCTTTTCGCGGGAAGTGGTCTGATGGGGCTGGAAGCCCTGAGCCGTGGCGCCCGATTTGCCGTTTTCATCGATTCCGATGCCGCATGTTGCGCCACCATCCGCGACAACAGCCAACGGTTGCGACTTTCCGAGGCAACGGCCATTCTTCAGGGATCCCTGCCCCGGCCCGCGACTCTGGCACGCATCGAATCGTTGTGCCGACAGGGGCCCGGGGTCTCCATGGAGGTCCCGCCGATCCTGTTTCTCGACCCCCCCTATCATCGCGGTCTGGCGCATGCGACCCTCATGGAAATGCAACGATGGTCCTTTCTCGTTCCGGGCACTCTGGCGGTGGTCGAGCATGAGGAGGGGGGCGGCATGGGTCCATTTTCCTCATGGGAGCCATTGCAATGCCGGCGATACGGTGATACCCGTATCTCAGTTTTTTCCAAGATTGGAGGGCAAGCGGATCGAGAATGAAAAAAACAGCCGTCTACCCCGGAACCTTCGACCCCGTGACGCTGGGACATCTGGATGTCATTGCCAGAGGGAACCTGTTGTTCGATGATGTCATCGTCGCCATTGCCGACAATACCGCCAAAACGGCGCTGTTTTCGGTGTCCGAACGCATTGCGTTCCTTGAGGAGGCGACCCGGGATTTGCCGCGTGTCCGAATCTGCCGGATGGACGGATTGTTGATTCATTTTGTCCGGGAAATCGGCGCCTGCACGATTCTCAGGGGGTTGCGCGCCGTTTCCGATTTCGAGTACGAATTTCAAATGGCCGCCATGAACCGCAAACTCAATGCCCAGGTGGAGACGGTGTTTCTCATGGCGAGCGAATCGACGACCTATATTTCGTCGCGACTTGTCAAGGAGGTTGCGAAAATGGGTGGCGATGTCTCCCCCTTCGTCCCTGCCGCGGTCCTTCAAGCCCTTCGGGCACGGCTCAAACCATCGATTTCCATTCAGGCACGGAAGGCTTGAAAAATCTTTTCATCAAAAATTTCGGCTGTCAGATGAACGAGTACGACGCCGGACGGATTGCCGACCTCCTGGCCAAGACCCATGGATTGACCCAGGTTCCGGCCCCGGAACTGGCCGATGTGATCGTCTTCAACACCTGTCACATCCGGGAAAAGGCGGAGGAAAAACTTTTCTCCGAACTGGGCCGGATCCGCAAGCTGGTCCGGCGGTCTCCCGATCGGGCGCCGGTTGTTCTTGCCGTCGGTGGCTGTGTCGGACAGGCTGAAGGAGCGGAAATCTTTCGCCGCGCCCCCTATGTCGATCTGGTTTTCGGGCCGCAGAACTACCATGAGTTGCCGGGCATGCTCGACCGGCTGACGGCGGGTGCGACCAGGTTGTGCCATACCGATACCACCGCCACCGACAAGTTCGACCATCTTCCCGAAACCGGACAATCGGGTCCCATCGCTTCGGTGACCCTTCAGGAAGGATGCAACCGTTATTGTTCCTATTGTGTCGTTCCCCATACCCGTGGTCCCGAATGGAGCCGTCCGGTGGCGGCGGTCCTCGACGAGGTCGCCATCTGCCTGCGAAACGGCGCCCTGGAACTGGTTCTCCTGGGGCAGAACGTCACCACCTACAGGGCGATCGATTCCGATGGGGTGACGCATGATCTGGCACTGTTGATCGAGCGGATCGCCCTGATGGACGGGGTGAAACGGATCCGTTTCGTCACCTCCCATCCCGCCGACATGAGCGACGATCTGGTGGAACTCTTTGGCCGGCTCCCTGAGTTGTGTCCCTACATGCACCTGCCGATCCAATCGGGATCGGATGCGGTCCTTCGGGCGATGGAACGGGGTCATTCGGTCGAGGAATACCGATCATGGGCCGAAAAACTTCGCCGGGCCCATCCCGATATGGCCCTCGCTTCCGATTTCATCGTCGGTTTTCCCGGCGAAACGGACAGGGATTTCCAGGAAACGCTCGATCTTGTCGAAGAGATTCGTTTCGACCATGCCTATTCCTTTCTGTTCTCTCCCCGTCCGGGGACGAAGGCGGCCTCGATGACCGATCAGGTCCCGGTGGCGTTGGGACAGCAACGCCTCGCCCGTCTTCAGGAGACGTTGAACAGGATCCAACATCACAACAATCTGCGACAGGTGGGTAAAAAAGAGGAAGTCCTGGTCGAGAAACGGTCGCGACTGGGAGAAAATCAGTTCAGTGGCCGCACTCGTGGCAATCGATGGGTGAATTTTCCTGGAATTCCCGAGTGGATCGGGCGACTGGTCATGGTCGAGATTACCGAGGGACTGGCCAATTCCCTGAGGGGACGGGTTCATCCTTGAGGGGGTGGAGACATGGAACGGGCGCCGATGATCGATCGAGGGGGATTGTTGAAGGACGATCGGGAGCGTGCGCATCGTGGCCGGGATGTCCCATGGCGATTTCACTGAAGTTCCATCGATGATTGACCGTAACAGTATCCATGAAAACATGGTCTCTCGACATGGATGATTGTGTGGCTCCGACACCACGCACCCAGGTGGTGGAGTTTCCCGACAATCGTCTCGCCGCCGCCCTCTTCGGAGCGCTCGATACCCATCTTAAACTGATGGAAACCCATCTTGATTGTTCGTTGCACCCCCTGGGAAACGGGGTGGTGATCACCGCATCCAGGGACCAGGGAGAGAAGGTCAGAACACTTTTGGAAACCCTGTACGATTCTTTGAAAAAGGGTCAACACGTGGACCAGAAGAGCGTGGAAGCCGGGATTCGGGCCTTGAATTCGGCCAATGGCCTGGAGGGGTTCTTTTCGTCGGAACATGTCATCAGGACTCCGAGGAGGACGATCCAGGCGCGGACCCCGAAACAGGCCGACTACATGCGGATTCTTGGCCAGGCGCCGCTGACCTTCGCCATTGGCCCGGCGGGAACGGGCAAGACCTATCTGGCGGTGGCGAGCGCCGTGGCGGGATACCAGGAAGGATGGGTGGAGAAGATCATCCTGACCCGCCCGGCGGTGGAGGCGGGAGAACGTCTGGGATTTCTCCCCGGAGACCTGCAAGCCAAGATCGATCCCTATCTGCGTCCCCTGTTCGATGCCCTGCAAGATACCCTGGGTGCCGAACGTGTCGAAAAAATGGTCAGCCGCAACACCCTCGAAGTGGCGCCGCTGGCTTATATGCGTGGGCGAACCCTCGATGAGGCGTTCATCATTCTGGACGAGGCGCAGAACGTGACCCCCGAGCAGATGAAAATGTTTCTCACCCGCCTGGGAGCGGGCTCACGGACAGTTGTCTGCGGTGACGCCACCCAGATTGATTTGCCCCGCGGGTCCCGGTCGGGACTCGTCGATGCGATGGAGGTCCTCCAGCACGTCCCAGGTATCGAATGGGTTCATTTTTCTCCGCGGGATGTCGTGCGCCATCCTTTGGTGCAGAGCATCATCCAGGCCTACGATCAGGCGAGACGGCAGCAGTGGAACAACAGAGGGTCGGAATGAACCATGGCCGAAACCAGGGAAAAAACGATCAACAAGGTGTTTCAGAAACCGCAGGACGAAAAGAAAAAGTTCATCTCCGTTCAATTGGTCATCAATCTGTCCATGTTCGGTGTTTATGTCCTGGCTTTGACGATCATCAATTCTCCCGTGGTCATGAAATTGCAATACCTTCCCGATGTGGGTGAAATCGCGTTGAAGAACATCAAGGCGGATCGCGACCTGCTGGTGGAAGACAGGGAAACGACGCTCAAATTGCGTCAGGAGGCGGCCCAGGCGGTGCCTCCGATCTATGACTGGGATGGGGGGATGATGGATCCGGTCATTCGTCAGATCGTCGATAGCCTGGAATGGTTGCAGACCATGCGGGATGAACAGGGGAGCCAACTCAACCTGGCCGCCGTCGCCGAGGAATTTTCGCAACGGCAGGAGGAAGAGGTTTCTTCACGCCTGCTACAGACCCTGCTCGGTCTGGATTCCTTGTCCACTCTGGCGCAAAAGGTATCCGAATGGCTTGGGGAACTGCGCAATCAAACGGTCGTCAGCGGCCCAGAGACCCTCAAGGATCTTCGGGACATGCCTTCGGTCATCTATTCCATCGTCGATGGCAAGGAACGCAAGGGAAAGGAATGGGACAAACCGATCGACCTCAACGGCATGCGTTGGCTGCTTGGGGAATCGATGCGCAAGCATCTCGACCATGTTCCCCGGGAAGTCCAGGAATGGCTGTTGCGGGAAGCGCGATCGATGATCCGGCCCAACCTGATCCTCAACCTGGCCGAAACCCGTTTGAAGCGGCAGGCCGCCTTCGACAGCATCGATACGGTTTATTTCCAGGCCAAAAGGGGGCAGATGATCGTCCGCGAGGGAGAACCCGTGACCGAGTCGTCGCGCCTGAAGATCGAGGCACTGAACCGGACCCAGTGGACCGGTGAAAAGATCATGAAATTCATCGGTCTGGCGGTTGTTCTGGGGATCATGCTCGTATTGGGGCGGTGGTTTTTGCTCACGACCTCGACCGCCTTTCCGCGGGACATGCAGACGATCCACATGCTTGCGGCGATCCTGTTTGGCACCTCGTTCATCAGCACGATCACCCTGACCATGGGGCAGGGAATCACCGAAGTGTTCGGAATGCCGACCCATATGGTGGTCTATCTGCCCCATGTCGCCCTGGCTTCGGCGCTGGCGTCGTTGACGGTGGGGGCCCGGGCCGGGATTCCGGGTGGGGCATTGATTCTGGGGATCATTCTTTCGTTTCTCGAAGCCCTGTCGGCGGGTGGCGGACTGCCGTTGTTTTGTTATTACATGATCGGTTCCCTGGTTGGCGGGGCCAAACTGCGCACCAGTCGCCGTCGTTATGATGTCCTCATGGCGGGGGTGTGGGTCGGCGGGGTGCAGATGTTCACGATGCCGATGGTGGAACTCTTGAACGGCAACACTCCGAGCGTCGATTGGATCCTGGGCATGATCATGGGGATGACCAGCGGCCTGTTGATGGGACTGTGGGGGTTGGCGCTGATTCCCCTTCTGGAATCGGTATTCAATGTCACGACCGATTCCCGATTGCTGGAGCTGGCTTCGAGCGATCATCCCCTGCTCAAGGAACTTTCGTTACGCAGTCCGGGGACATACCATCACTCGGTGATGATGGGCAACCTGGCGGAGGCTGCGGCGGAGAACATCCATGCCAACCCTTTGATGGCCCGGGTCATGGCGCTTTACCACGATGTCGGTAAAATGACCAAGCCGCATTATTTCGTCGAAAACCAGACGGGAGAGAACCGGCATGACAATCTTCTCCCTTCCATGTCGGCCAAGGTGATCATGGCCCATGTCAAGGATGGTCAGGAACTGGCCAAAAACCATAAATTGGGCGGGCCGATCATCGAAGCGATCCTGAGCCACCATGGAACTTCGCTGTTGCAGTTCTTTTACAACAAGGCCATCAACCAGGCGGCCAAACGGGGCGAACAGATCAATCCCGAAGAGTTTCGTTATCCCGGCCCCAAGCCCATGTCTCGGGAGGCGGGCATTCTGATGTTGGCCGATTCGGTGGAAGCGGCGGCGCGGACCCTGCGCACGCCGTCCTCGTCGCAGATTCAGGCCCTGGTGCGGCGGATCATCGCCAGCAAGGTCGCCGACGATCAACTGGATGCCTGCGGTCTGAATCTCAAAGAGATCGCCTTGATCGAGGAGGCCTTCATCCGTGTCCTGACACTGGGATTCTATCATCATCGCATCGAGTATCCCGATCAAATGAAACAGCGCCGGGAGGGCAATCGACGTGAAGGCAACGGTTCGTCTAAGCCGGGTTCGGTCGCGATGGCCAAAGGTTGATCGCTGGATCCGCAAATCGGCCCTGGCCGCGCTCGACCGGATCGGTGGCATGGAGGGGGTCGAGGTGGCCATCCGCCTGGCCGACGACGATGAGGTGCGGCAGCTCAACCGGCACCATCGTGGAATCGATGCGCCGACCAACATTCTTTCTTTCGCCATGATGGACGATCCGGATCCCTTCCTGCCCCTGGAGGAGGAACCGCGACTCCTGGGTGATCTGGTATTGGCCTTCGAAACCGTGGACCGCGAGGCACAGGCTCAGGGAAAACGATTCGAGGACCATCTGTGCCATCTTGTGGTCCATGGCATCCTCCATCTGGCCGGGTACGACCATGAACGCTCGGAGGAGGAGGAAAAACGTCAGGAGGCCATGGAAATCGCCATTCTTGCCCACCTGGGAATCGATGATCCCTATCATGAATACGAATAGGTCCTGGCGCTTCACCGTTCCTGGTTCTCTGATCCGGTGGTGCGGCAACCGTCGCTGGGAATTGGGAGTGTTCCTGGCGGGATTGATCGCGGTCCGGGGGTTTGCCCCGCACCATGAACCGCTGTGGATGATTTTTGGGCTGGGAATCCTGATCCATGCCGTCTCCAGGGCCTCCTCCTGGAGGCGGGGGGCTGGGCTTGGCTTCTGGTTTGGCTTTGGACACCATCTGTTGGGCTTTTCCTGGTTGCTGACCAGCCTGAATCAGCATGGGGGCCTGTGGATGGGATGGTCGATCCTGATTCTCGCCCTGCTGGCGGCGACGATGGCCCTGTATGTCGCCTTGTTTGGCGCCATTCTGGGACGACTCGGCCCCGCTCCGTCGCTGTTGCCGGTGGTGGCCCCGGCGCTCTGGGTCATTGCTGAATGGCTGCGCAGCCGTCTTTTTTCCGGTTTTCCCTGGAATCTGGCCGGTTATGGCTGGGATGGCCAGGAGGTGCTCCTTCAGGTGGGGGACCTGGGCGGCATCGAGCTGTTGTCCTGGTTGATGGTGTTTCCCGCAGCGGTGTTGGCACTGAGCGCGAATTGGCGCGTGTACCTTCGTCCCCTGATCTTCTGGGGGGGGACGCTCCTGTGTACCTTCGCGATGGCGGTGGGGTATGGGGTATGGCGGAGCGACAATGTGACGAATGAATGGCCATCTTTCCCGTCAGCAAAGCGGGAAAACGGCTTGTTGCGGGTGGCCCTGGTTCAAGGAAACATCGATCAACAAAGAAAATGGGATCCAAGCTATCGTGAGGAAAGTTTCAACCGCTATCTGGAGATGAGCGGGTCCATTACCGGTCCGGTCGATCTGGTGGTTTGGCCCGAAACGGCCATTTCCTTTTTTCTTCAGGCCGATCCCAGGAGTCAAGAACGGGTCATGTCCCTGAGCCAACGACTGTCGGCCCCGATCCTTACCGGAGCGCCGATGGCGGACAAGGACGGAAAGGGACGGTGGTTGTATTATAACAGCATGATTCTTATCGACTCATCGGGCGATCCGATGCTGCGCTATGACAAATATCATCTGGTCCCTTTCGGGGAATTCATCCCCTTGCGCAACTTCTTCCCCCCCTTCATTCGAAAACTGACCCATGGCACCGAGGATTTTTCCCGTGGTCCGGGTCCTGTCGCCTTGCCGTGGCATCGGGGGGGAATTGGCTGTCTGGTCTGTTATGAAGTCATTTTTCCCCATGAAGTGCGACAACTTGCCATGGCCACCCCTTCGGTGCGTTGGTTGATCAACGTCACCAATGATGCCTGGTTTGGCGAGGCAGCCAAACCGCAACATTTGGCGATGGCCCGTTTTCGTGCGATAGAAAACCGTCTTCCGATGATCCGGGTCGCCAATACCGGCATTTCCGCTGTCTTCGACCCTCTGGGACGCGAGTTGGGCCGCATTCCCGCCAATGTCTCCGGAATCCTGAAGATGGAGGTGCCCCAGGGAACGGGATCGACTTTTTTTCAGAAATCGGAGCCTTGGTGGATTTTTTTGTGGATTTTTCTTGTTTTTTGTCCCTGGGTCTGCGGAAAAATACAGAATGGACAGGATTGCGGCGATTAGGCATCCTCGCTGGTCAGGTAATGCCAATTCTTTGCCAGATGATGCAGCAGTCCATCCCAATATTCATCGACTCCCTGGAATTCATCCCCCTCCTCATCACTCCAGATATCATGGCCATTCAGCAATAAAGTCAGCCTGCCGTGTCCCGAAAAGGTCGGTGGCGTGTCCTGCGGATTCTCGGAATGGGGCACAAAATTGAAGTGTAACATGAAAATCGATCCATTACCGATTATGGGGCTGGTAGTGTAAACGGTCCCATCCCTTGGGAAGATGCCGTCGTGTCCATTTTTTGAACCGGGGGAAATCTCCCGATGCGTCGGCGCGGCGGGCCAACTCTTCCAGGACTGTATCGGGGACCTGCCGGTCTCCCTGTTCACATTCTGGAAAACCGTGGTAGGATTTTCCCTGCACGGTCACGCTGGCCCGATAAACCACTCCTTTGTAAACATTATAGATGGCCTCGGGAACGGCAGCCCCGGAGGGCCAGGGGATTCCTCCATGAAGCAACGCTTCAGCCAGGGACCAGATGGCCGGGTGGTCCGGAAAATCACGGGCAGATCGGAAAAAGAAATTGGCAACCTCGGAAGGCTTATATCCCCATGCGATTTCCAGGATCTTGGTGTGTTTCTTCAGCCTTGGATCCAATTCAACCGTTGCAACGGCAGGTTGCATCTCCTCCAACAAAAACAGGTCACCCAACAGATTCGGTTCCATGGGATAAAAACGGGATTGTTTCCCGGTCATGGCATGACCGGTCAGGCATAAAGATCGCTCTTCCCATGATCGACCGGACGCGCCAATGGCGGAGTGCAGCATCTCTTTCACTTCCGTGGGTAAATTCGTATCTGTGGTATCGATGCCACCGCACAAGGTCGAAAAAATCAACAGTGGGATGTCTGTCTGCTCGTTGACGCCATCCACCTGCCAGAGGTCCCGTTCGTGGTCGAGGACTTCTCTGACCAAATCTTCCTTGTTCCAGGAAAGCACATCCTTGGCGCCACGTTGCAAGGCCAGACGGCTCTTGCCAACCCCTCCCTCACCCACGATTCCCCACCAAAGGAACTTCTCGTCCCGGTCAAGAAACTTCCACAATTGGGCCTTTTCTTCCTCCCGACCAAGCATTTCCGTTGTTCGGGAGAGGAATTGGAAGCGACGGGGGATGGATGGTTTTCGTTTGCCGATGCTGAGCACCTCCAAATCCAGTTGCTCCTGACTGCCCCCATGACAAGGGCTTCGCTTCCTGTTGGAGTACTATTTCGTTACTTTAGCTGAAAATGGTCCAATAACAAATTCTCCAAATTTAGAAAGTAACCATATGATGATTGAAAAAAGAATAAAAAGTAAAAGATATAATTTATTATCTTTTAATTCCTCTGTGCCGAGGGCCTTTAGGAAAACTTCACCTATTTCCATGATGCTACCTATCATGTTATAAATATGAATCATCAATTTTTGACGACGAAACTTTTCCTTTTATCATCATGTTAATGATTGTACCGATCCCGTCATCCAAGTGTCAATCGTTCCGCCCCCGATCATCCGCCAAGCGCCACCCTTTCCGGCTTCATCCCCAAACTTCGACTTCTTCCGTCGTATTATGAGGAATGCTGGCCAACATTCCGGGGGGGACGTATTATCGTTCTTCCTTATGCGTTTTTGTGGGGCATTCGTTGGTATTCGCGGCAAGCCATCTGCAAGGATGGAGGTGCCGGGTTGTGAAGTTCTTTCCTTCGGCACATCTCATCCAGGGAGCGAACATCGTTTCGGCAGTCTGATTCATTGTCGTAACGTCGATACTCCTCGTCCTCGTTTGTAGTCTCACCCCGCAGGTAGGCAAACCAGGTTTCGATGTTGCGCTTTGGCACGACCATCACAACAGTGTCTTGCAAGGTTTTGGGTTGCACCTTCCGTTCCCGGCATGCCCGATCCAGGGTGGCAATGCGGTCGGCAACCGACTTCGTGTCCGCATCGGTGCCCACAACAAGTACCGTATTGGAGCCATGCGCACGCTGGGCCTCAAGTTCATCGGGAAATCGTTCCCGTACCCACTGTTCACCCGAACCCCGGCCCGTCGGCGCGATCTCTGCGCGGAAGTCATGTTGCCTCCACCCACGCAGTTTCAGAAAGCGGCGAATAAAGGTTGCCATCTGAAGATCCTCGCAAAGCAGAACGATCCGGGCGCTCATTTTTCCCACCCGCGCACGACCGTATCCGCCAAGGACAAACCCTGTATCGACTCGGGTGCGGCGTTGACCCGTACCGGCCCTTGGGCGTCGCGCGCCAGCCATCGACCATGAGCACCCCCCAGGTAATTGATGATCTCCGGATGATGGGAAATCAATACGGCCTGCTCCACCGATTCACCCACGGCATCGTGCAGATTCGACAACCACGGCTGGATTTCTCTCAGGGCGAGAAAGTTGTCGGGTTCGTCGATGAACAGTGATACTCTTTCATCCTTCAATCCAAATACCAGGGTATAAAGTGCGACCAACATTTTCTGTCCGTCCGACAATTCACTGAAATCAAATGAAAGCGGTCTGCCACCGCCGGGAGGGGCAAACACTATTTTCAAGGAGCGGGTGTCCTCGCCGGATTCCTTGAGGCTCAATGAATTGAAACCAGGCAGGACTGATTTCAGTTCGCCGAGCAAAGTCACCATGGCCCCCATGTGTTCCTGTGCCAGGTGCCGATACCAGGAAACAAAGTTTTCCATGCGGTGCGACAGGCGTTCCTTCTCCCCCCGACTCTCTCGCTCCATCAGCAACGGGATGGGCCGGACCACGATCAATCTGGCCAGCTCGCGCTTGAACCGCGTCAACTTCTGGTTGTCCGGGCGCTCGTGCAATGTGCCCACCGCGGACAAATGCCAGTCGAACGGATATTGCGGTCCCAGGCTGTGGTTGTCGCGATAGAGCTGTGCCAGTCCTTCCTCGCAGGCAAACAACGGCTTGCCGTTCCAATCAAGTCGTTCCTCGGATACCCGCATGCGTCGCCGCTCGACATCGTGGTTGATGACGAGACTGTACGCATAGTGGTCGTTTTCCGCCGTGATTTCCAGTTCGAAACGTTGCCGTTCTCCGGTCTGCCAGCGCGTGAGGTCCGTGGTGGGAAACACGTCGTGAACGCGGACATCGCCGCTGACGAACTCCTGAAGTCGCCGAAGGATGTCGAAAACGCTCGTCTTGCCCGAGCCGTTGGCGCCAAGCAGTAGATTGATCGCATCGAACTGCAACTCGAAATTGACGAAACAGCGAAAATTGTCGATGTAGATTCGTCTCAGCATATCCATTTTCCAGTCGCGATTGGATCGCCGAAAACATATCTCCACGTATTTTCAGGGCATGGTTTGTGTTTTCTCGTCACGTAGCCTTTGTCCTCCATCATTCCCCTCCGAAGGGGTTGATCAGTGTCAGTCCATCAATGTTCTGGAAATCGGCTGTGTTGCGCGTCATCAGGAGACGGCGGACCCTCTGGACAAAGCTGTCATAACCCGCTCGTTGAAGTCCACATTACCGCAATCTCCCAGGAAATCGATCAACACATTTGTGTCTACCAGACAGACGGTCATGGCTGGCGGTCCCATTCCTCCCTCAGGGCAAAAGCTTCCCGGGCAGATTCTTTCCGTTCCAGGAGCGGAAAACTTTTCCGTGCCGCTTCCGCCAGTCGCCGGATCTCGGAGGCATCGTTCGTCTGGTTGGGTGTCTGTTCTGCCGGGACATGCCTCTGCTCCAGAAACAGGACAAAATCCAGTACCCGATCCACCAGATCCTCGGGCAGTCGTTTGACTTCGGCATAGATGCGTTCGGCAGTAGTCATGAGGTCTGATCTTTCTCGTAAGGTCCGTGGTGGGAAACACGTTTGTGAATGCGGACAGCGCTGCTGGCGAACTTCTGAAGTCATCAAAGGGTGTCGAAAGTAAACCTTGTTGATGATTGTACCGATCCCGTCATCCAAGCGTCAATCGTTCCATCCCCGACCATTCGCCAAGCGCCACCCTTTCCGGCTTCATCCCCAAACTTCGACCTCTTTTGCGGTGTCATGAAGAATGTCGGCCAACCTTCCTGTTCGTACCAAGTCATCGAATCCATTGACCTGGTTGCGGCCATGTTCCTTGGAAAAGTACAGCGCCTTGTCCGCCTTTTCGATCAATTCGGGAGGGAAATCGTGGCCGTTGACCATGACGAATCCAATACTGACCGTCACATGCTGGACCTGGGGAAAGTGTTGTCCGGCGATGCGTTTGCGGAAACGTTCCAGGGCGGCGCGGGCTTTTTCCTCATCCACATCCAGCAGAATGACGAGAAATTCCTCGCCGCCAAAACGATACAGGATGTCGGCGACACGAAACATGCATTCCATCTGCCGCGCAAACAGGATCAACACCTCGTCGCCGATGGCATGGCCGAATGAATCGTTGACCCGTTTGAAATGGTCGATGTCAAATACTGCCAGACAGGCCCCCGCTCCTCCCAACCGATTGACTCCGCCAGAATGAAAGTTGCCTTCGAGAATCGTGGAAATCGTTTCATCGAAGGACCGGCGATTGAGCAGACCCGTCAGCGGATCCTGGTCCTTGGCGCGGATGGTCCGTTCCAGATTGATGAACATGTTCCAGAACATGCGGATGGTCATCTCATCGGCGGAAGAGAGCAGTGGCATGTCCAGGTACAGAATACTGCGGGTTTTCGATCCTTCCACCATGGCAAAGATCAACCGCTCTCCCCCATTGGATGCAAAACGCATGAACGGCAGGGTCAGATGGCCCGCCTTGAGAAAAATCTCTTTCAGCCCAGGGATGGCTTCCATGGCGATGGACATGTTCTTGGGCGAAAGCGGTTCGTGGAAAACCGTTTCGTTGTGCATTTGTCCTGAATTTTGATCGATGATCCCTTGTTGATGAAGATCAAGAAACCGGATCGACCGCGCCGGAGTGAATTTATTCAGTGTTCGAACCAGCTGGGAAACCAGGCCGATCCTGTCACTTTGTCCAGTCATCTCAACAAGATAGGGGACGATCTCAGCGGGGATCATGGTGTGAGGATCCGATCATGAAGCAGGCAAGCCACCATAGGGTTTTCCTTTTCTTCTGTTTTTCCGCGGCGCCCTGCCATCACCATGCAGCAGATCGGATGGGGCGGTCCCGGCCCGCATGGGAAGGCGAACAAGAACGAAGATGGTCACGATCACGACCACGGCAAACACCTCGCCGATGGTCATGGCGATGGCCTTCCACGGAAGAGGCAGCACCTCGAATTCATATCCGGGAGGCAACAGCCCCTTGTAATGATCGATGATCCGTCGAAAACCGTCTTCGAGCAGGTAACGAAGGCCGGGGATCATGCCGAAAACGGCAAGCATCGAGGCGACGAGTGTCGCCAGGGCCATCTGCCAGATCAACTTGGCGTAGATGCCCGACCAGCGCATGCCGCGGCTCAAGAGAATGCCATAGTGGTGTTGCCGGTGTCCGATCAGGGTTCCCACCTGGGCCAGAAGAAGGGCCCCGAGAAACAATCCAAAGGTCAGGGCATAGGCGGGAACCATCGTCGAGAGGAGATCACTCAACAGATTGAACCGGTTCAATGCATCCTGATACATCGGGTGGACGGTGAACGCGGGCAGCCCATCCCGGGTGCGCACCGAAAGAATTCCCTGGATTCCCCGGGTCAACTGCGTCGGCTCCGGGACATAGACGTGAATGGCCTCGAAGGCGGTTCCCGCTCCGGTGACGTTCCAGGGCAGATGGATCGGATTGCCCAGGCTGTCCTGGTTCCACTCGGGACAGAGTTCCTGACGCAGGGGATTGCTGCGCGGAAAACGATGGCAGGGAAGCCACAGATTGTTTTCCTGATCATGGATCAGGGTGTCGGAATAGGGTTGTCCTTCCGCCGCCTGGCCGGTAATCTTTCCCAACCCGGGCAGAAGCCGGGGTTTGGGGCAGCGGTCCTGCCGGACCTCGGGCAGTTCCATCAAACCACTGGCCTCGACCTCGCGGGCGACGCACAGCGAAAAACCAAGTATTTCATTGACCGGATAGATCGGGGACTTCAAACGGGCCAGATCCTGGACATTCCCACGCCCCATCTGAATGGGATCATAGATCAGATCGGGCAGATGGTGGGCGGCCAGGAGGGCATTGTAGGTGGTCAACGGAAACAGATAGGCCACCTTCTCCATCGCGGGAATATGGTCGGTCCAGCGCACCTGGAATGGGAGTGTTTTTTCCTCATCGCCGACCATGACCTTGAGCCAGAGGGTATCGAGCAGATTGCTCAGTTTGTCCTCGGGCCGTTTTTCGGGCAGTCTTCTGAGCTTTCGCTCTTCGAGAAGCGGTTGGACCTCTTCCCGGTAGGCGCCATAGTCGAACTGCGCGGTGAACAGCGCTTCGTTGAGGACGAGGGTCAGGGGCAGGTCGCGCCATTCCCGCGCCGTCTGGGCGGTTTCCGGAGGACGGGTTGGAAATTCCTGGTCCAGATTCCAGAGGGGATCGTTGGGATAGACGGCCCAGCCGATCAGTGGAACCGTTCCATCCCAGGCCGAGTTTCCGGGAAGGGAAATCTGTGGGCTGTTCGTGGCGATGCGGCGGTAGGGATGGACCGAAATGCCGAAGGATTCCCCAGGGACCCGTTCCTTCATCTCGTCCAGGCGTTCGAGAAGCCCGGAATGAATCCCCCCCTGGTTTTGCCAATGGGCCGTGGCCCAGATGGGAACCCCATGCGGACGCAAGGTCCCCAACAGGGCATCGGTAAACCGTTCGAGCAATCCGGCCCGGCTCCCGACCAGAAGCAAGGCCATGGCAATCACCAGGGACAGCAGCAACGTCAACCAGGAAAAATCCCGGCCCCCGTCGATACATCCGAAGCGACCGCAGTTGAACGAACGCCAATAGGCCTTCCATCCCAGGGGGATCCAAACGGGAAGCCACTTCATGGGCTGTCTCCACAATGACGACGATTACTTTTATTATGTCTTTTCAATAGATCCATCGCCCGAGCCAGGATCGGACCGGGATGGCCTCACGACGTTTCCTGGGCGTACCCATCCGCTTCCCGAGGGACGGAAAATGGTTCGCGTTTTCCCCCCTTGAGACGCAGATGGCAACGATTGTTGGCCACCATCAACCAATGGGTGACCTTCGGATCCAAGGCATCGGAATGATGGTGGGTCACCCAGATCACCAGGCGGTCGCCCTTGGTCAACCAGCGATCGACCAGGTCCATGACCTCGCGGCGGGTTTCGGAGTCCAGGTTGCCCGTCGGCTCGTCGGCGAAAAGGACATAGGGATCATGGATCATCGCCTGCGCCAGGGCGACCCTCTGGAATTGCCCGCCCGACAGTTCGTTGGGATAGCGTTCCAGGAATTCCTCCGCCGTCGTCTCTTCGATGTAGGAACCATCCTCGTCCCGAAGGAGAATGCGATCCATGGCGGCATGGACTTTTCGGTCCATCTCCTCGCGGGTCAACCCGCCGAGGAGTTCCAGGGGATAGCGCAGGTTTTCCCGGATGCGCAGATAGGGGGTGAGGGTGCTGTTCTGATAGGCAAAGCCGAAACAGCGCCGACGAATGTCGGTCAGCGAGAGCGATGACGCGGCAGGATCCAGTCCCCGCGGCCCCCAGGAGGCTTGATTGCCATCGGGAAAGGTCCACCGAACCCAACCTTCCTTGGGCCGTTTGAGAAAGGTCAGGAGATAGAGGAGGGTGCTCTTGCCACTGCCGCTGCGCCCAAGCACGGGAAGACGGCGGGAAAAGCTGTCGTCATCCAGTTTCAGCCCGCCCACATGCAGGTCGAAGACCCCACCCCAGCCGACCGTCGCCGAACGTACCTGCAAACCCCAGTTCATGGCAGAAACTCCTGTGGAATCCAGTATCCCCGGCTGCCGCCGAAGGTGTGGGCAAAGCGGTAGTTTTTGTCCTCGCCCAGGGGTTCGGCACGGATCAGGCCGTCGATCTTGTGAATTCTGCGACCATTCTCGGTGGAGTCGGGACACAGGTGGGGACGATAGGGTTCAATCTTGAAAACGGGTTTGTTGAAATCTTTTTCGACGATTTCAAGCATTTCCTTGGAGGTGATGGCCCATGCGGCCAGGCGTCGCAGTTCGCACACCGGAACCGCGGCGACCGGAATCCCGGCGCGGTCGAGAAGGGGGGCGCCATCGGGACCGATGACGACAAGATGTCCATCTTTGTCGCGTCCCGTTTTTTCCGACAGCAAAGCATTGACGTTGTAACTCAGGAGCGGACTGTGGTTGCGAACTGGCAGGCCACCGCGGCGCTGGGCATACTCCGCCGGCGTCTCTCCCGAGGCATCGATGGGGGGACGGCGGATTTCCTGTTGCAGGCCGACGATCAGCGCGTTGACCAGTGCCCGGCGAAGCTGGGCCTCCGGCAGGTCGAAATAGCCCTCGAAGCCGCGCAGAATGCGGATCCACGAGGACAGGGCGCTGCTGGTGACCCAGAGTTCCTCGACCACCTTTTCATCCGCCTCGATGTAGCCGATCCGGGTGGTGTCGTAGATGCGGTGTTCACATTGTTTTCCCAGTTCACCGCAGGCCCCCTGCTTGAGAATATGCCAGTAGACCCCGGGGACATCGACCCGCTCTCGGCGCAGGCGGTCGATGATGTTGACCAGGGCGCCACCCCCGCGAATATCGAGAATGATTTCGTCGATGAGGGCGCTGGAGCCCAGCTTTTCGACCGTCGCCACCAGCCGATGAACCAGCCCTTCCTCTCCAAGTCGCAGAAAATGATCTTCGATCTTGCTGTCCGCGGGAAGGTTTTGGGTAAGCAGATCCTTGGACTGGTTTTCAAAGTCGGCGTAGGCCTTGCGGTAGGATTCGGGATGCCGCACCTGATCGGCATGAGAAGGGGTCTGGATGAAGAACGTGACCAGATTGTCGCCCAATCCCTTGTTGCCGCGCTGCATCAGCGATACCAGGGTCTTGCGGGAGATGGGATTGGCATATTTGGCCTTCTGGAAGGATTGACCGTAGTTTCCGGAGGCGGACCGGCTGGTCTGGTAGCCGTTGTCGCCGATGACAAACAGTATCTTCAGATTGTCGGGGCAGGGTTTGAGATCCTGACCCAGGACCTGATTGAGGCCGCCGAACAGGTTTTCCTGATAGTCATCGTCGATGTCGTTGCCCGAGACCCGGACCTGGGCGATCGATTTCTGAAAGGAATCGAAAGCGACCTGCTGCTGGGAATCGTTCAGATCGCACTGGGAAGGAAGGGGATGACCTTCGCCGACGCCATCGCCGATGCCGTTGGTGAATTCGGCATCGGCGTAGGGATCGCGATAGACGCGAAAGCCAAAACGGAACTCGGTCTCCTTGAATCCCTGGGATTTCTTGATTTTCTGGATGATTTCCTGAATGACCCCAGGCGTCCCCGGGGTGCCGCGGACGGCATCGATGAAGGGTTCCATGCTCGCGGTGGCATCGAGGAGAAAAAAGATGTCCACATGTTTTTTCGAGGACAGCGAGGTCAATCCGGGCATGATCCGCGAGGCCAGACCGGTGGAAATGGCCACCTTGTCGTCGCTGATGCGCCGTCCCACCAGTCCCGGTCGGGCCAGGGCCACCTTGAAAAAACGCCTTTGATCGCTCGTCGCCCCGACCCCTTCGGGGGAGATGTGCCGGTTGTTCTGATCGACCATCTCCAATACCGGGATTCTCAGGGCCGATTTGAACCATTCCCGCCCACCCAGGATCGGATGGCAGGCTTTCATGTCATGGGCCACGGCATCCTTGAGTTGTTCATAGGTACACACCGTCCCCGGTCCCGAACCATCGGGGGCGACCAGGTCTTCGCGGGGACGGATGCTGAAGGCATTGTTCCACAAAAAACCATCCTTCTTGGCGACCCAGCCCAACAACTGGTCATCCTCTTCCAGACGAAAGCGGTCGGCGAGAAGATAGGATTCGCTGGTCTGATCGAAAACAAAATACATGTGAAACCGCGAAGCCCCTTCGCGACAATTGCCCTGGCCGCCGACGCAATCCTTCAATTCGGGATCCTGGAAAATCTGCACGGTGGGCGCGGAATTTTCATCCGTGGACGGGGTGTTTTCGGTCCGGGCGGCGGTATTGGTCTTGATGAAGAATTTCATTTCCAGACCGGTATCGCTCTTGACCGGCTGGTTGCGGCAGAGAAGATCGCCGCGTGCGACCCATCCGGTGGTTTCGGGCTGTTCCTTGAAGCGAAAGGTGCGGATCTTGACCATCCGATCCGTGACATCGAGGAGTTCCGCCTGTTGATTGAATTGAAGAAATCCCGTTCGTTTGCTTCCCTGTGGATCCTGGAACAGGACCGAATCCTGACGCAGCACCCGGACCACGCCGGCCCATTGCAGTTTGTTGTCCTTCTTGAATCGGGTAAAATCGAAATCGGCGCAATTGCCCGTTCCCGGCTCCGCTCCGGCGCCCTGGGACGGGAAAAGGGTTCCCGTGACGATAAAAGTCATTAAAAAGAAGATGATCGACAAGAGCGGAAGACGGGGGAAAATGGACAATCCCCTGGGGATCCAACGCGAAGGCATGCGGGGAACCTTTTCTGGTTTGAGACAGGTCGCTTTCGACCGGAAACCGTGGTGAACGATCATGGAACATGTTCCTTGAATGGCGACATGGTGTGTTTCATGGTGCCGGGCCTGCCCTGTCCAACGACAATTCGGCGTCCATTTTGAGCGAATTTCCCGGCGGGTCAAGCGGATTGGCGGTTGGCCGGGCGGGATTCGGTATCGAGGAGGGGTTCAGGACCAGACGAAAGCCTCCCATGGCCAGCATGGGGGACATGCAGATTTCCTGTTGCTCGTCGGCGGAAGCGGTCCAATCATCGCCGCCAAGAAGAAGAAATCCGTCGGCACAGGAGGTTTGCGACCATTCGCGTGCGCCGAACAGAAGGTTTTTGGCCAATCCCTCGGCATCGACGGCATTCATGAGGGTCTTTTGTCCCTGGCTTGCGGCATGAAGAACCGCCGCGGCCCATTCTTCACGGGTTGGCAAACGATAGTCGCAACCGGTTTTTCTCGAAAACCACTGGGCATAGTCGGTGGCCCCTTCCCAGGAAAGATGGCGGACGGAGGAATCCTGGACATCGTTGTGATCCCAATGCGTGCCGATGCGCAGTTTTCGCCGCTGCCGCTCTTCGAAGTCCTGAATGTTTTCGATCTCCTCGACATAGCGTTTGAACTGTTCCCGATCCACCTCCCGGCTTTGCAGGAGCAGGGGATGTTCCAGAACGATGTCGGGTCGATCGTGAAATTTCATGAAGGGGGTCAGGGTGGATGATTCCTTGGGAATTTCAAAGGTTCCGGCGGGGATTTCGATCAGTGTCGGATAGAGGGGGGCATTTTGTTGTTGTTCCAGGCAGGCCTGCCACGAAATGCCCGGAGTCGGCGGTTGCAGGAGCCACAACAGACCCCAGCCGCATCCCAGGGCCAGGAGGAAGATCACAGGGAGGGGGGGGCGGATGGGGATGGTCCGGGGAAAGCGCCACCTGGCGGGCCGGGATGTCTCTGCCTCGGACCTGGACGCGCCGGAGCGGCGAACAGCCTGAGGCCGTCGCTTGTTGTTATCGGAACGATTGAAAAAGCCCTTGCTGTATTTCAAAGGTCAAACTCGAATGAATATTGAACCGATCCATGCCGAACCGATTGATTGCATCATCTCCCCACGCCATCTTGAACTGGTTTTGCCTTTGTGGAAAGGAATATTGAATTCAAACCGGATTCCGCGAAAAACACACACCTGTCTTCCGTTCGATGCGTGCGCGGAGTTTATGCGGAAAATTCGTGGATGGTGCGCGCACCGCCATCGGCGAGGATGTCCAACACGCGCTGCCGCCAAAGTTGACCGAATTCCATCCTTTGCTCCGGAGACGCCCGCTGTCCCAGGATCAGGGGCAGTAGCGATTCCATCCGTGGCGCCGGGGGAAAGGCCTGGGGGGAATAGATCAACCTCACCTGCCGTCCCGTGGAACACCGTTCGAAGATATAGGGATTCAGGGGGGTCGCGGGCGGTTGAAACCGCAGCAGATCCATCCGTTTGAACTGACTGCCCAAACCTTTGAATCCATTGGCGGCGGCGGCCCCGGTCACCAGGGTGAAAATCTGGGTGATGGGACCCGTGACCCCTTCATCCACCCGTCCGGGAACGGTGATGGCGATGTCGCCGCGTTGGGGCAGGGTGTCGGGATAAAGGAGGTCCAACCCTTTTTTTACCAGAAGAAATGCCCCGGCAACCGTCGGACAGGCGTGTCCAGCCAGCTTGACGGCGTCATCGAAGGTGTAGGTAAAGGGTTCGGTTCCCGCGCCAAGAAGTTCGGCCAGGGGATCGTGACACCGGATGGCGGGGGTTTTGGGAAACATGAGCGAAGTTCCTCGATTGCCCGTGACAACATACGCAAACCATCGCAATTCGAGAGCGATTCATCTAGCCTATCCATTTTGTCTGGTTCCCGTCAATGGATGGGTGGACCCCCGTCGATCATGAACCGAATGCAACCTTGTGCGGGAGGAGGGTGTTTTGGCGGAGCGGAGATCCAATCCGGGCGGGTTGACGGGGATGCCTGTCGTCATTCTGGACAGAACCAGCCATCCGGGGAATATCGGCGCGACGGCCCGGGTGATGGCCAACATGGGGCTTGACGCGCTGCGGTTGGTGGCCCCGGAACGTTTTCCCCATCCCGAGGCGGCGCAATTCGCTGCCGGAGCTTCGGAAATCCTCGATGCGGCCCGGATATTTCCCACCCTGGAGGAGGCGGTTGCCGATCTGAATTTCCTGGTGGCGACCACCAACCGTGGCCGTGGGCAACGGCAGACGGTCCTGACGCCGCGGCAACTGGCGGCGCGCTGGGTGGAACTCGCGACGGACAAAGGGATCCGGGGCGGGATCCTCTTCGGTACCGAACGGACCGGTTTGCACTCGGCGGATGTCGATCGTGCCGACGTGGTGTGCAATATTCCGACGGCGGGTCCCAAGGGGTCGCTCAACCTGTCGCACGCCGTCATGGTGATCGCCTATGAACTCATGCTGGCCGCCAACAATGCGCAGGAGGTGGCGGGGTTGGCCCCGGTCGTTCACCGGACGCTGGCGACGGCGGGAGAGATGGATCGTCTGTTCATCCACCTTGAGGAGGTGCTGCGGGCGATCGACTTCATCAAGCCGGGGCGTGGCCGAAGGATGATCGGCAGTCTCAAGGCGTTGTTCCATCGGGCCGCGCTCGATACGCGGGAGGTCTCGATCCTGAGGGGCATTCTCCATGAGGCCATCGCCTCGCGCGATCGGAATCGGACGGTGAGATGACGCGGTGATCCGACTCGTTCATTCGCCGTCCGTGATGGGACAGGCGATCCCTCTGGCCCCCGGAATGGAAGGGATCCTGCAACACTGGCAGGCCCGTGCGGGAGAGATCCTGACCATGGCCGATCCCGGGGGGCATTTGTACCGTTCCCGGCTCCTGACCGGCCTGAAAGAGGCGGTGGTGTTCGAAAAACTGTCGTCCGGCATCGAACCTCCGGGACCGCGCTGGCTGTGCCCGGTCCTTCCCGACCGCGAACGGATGATCCTGATCGTGCAAAAAGGGGTGGAACTGGGGGCGACCGTCATCCAGCCCTTGATTTCGGAACGTTCCTCGGCAGGCGATGGCGGCGGCATGTCTTCTTCCCAGGATAAATCCGCCACATGGAACCGGGTGGCGCTTCGGGCGGCACGTCAGTGCCGTCGGGCGATCATCCCCGAGCTTCATCCGGTGCGAACGCTTGAAGAATTTCTCCGCGCCGACCCACCGCGACACCGGGCGTTTCTGGATCCCGGCACCGACCGGACGCCGCTTGTCGCCTGGCACCGGGCGGGAATGCGCGATCCCCTGGCGCTTCTTTCGGGTCCCGAGGGGGGGTGGAGCGATCGGGAACGCGGGGTGCTGCTTCAGGCGGGGACAACCGCCATTTCCCTGGGCTTTCGCATCCTCCGGGCCGAAACCGCCGCCATCGCCGCCATGGCGGTGGTGGCGGCTCTGGATGGCGCCTTTACTTGAGATGAGGAAAATGAGAATATCCCTCGCTACTTCAGGGAAGTCAGACACCGTTTCCCAGTCCAGGCCCCCCGGCCCCCGGGTGGAGATGCCCGGCGACCGTTCCAGGGGGCCGAAATCATGGCCAAGGAGTTGAATCATGGCGTGGAACACCAACGGAGGAGGACAGCAGGGACCGTGGGGTTCGGGTCCCAACACCCCGCAGCCTCCCGACCTGGAAAAAGTCTTCGATCTGGCCCGGGAAAAAATATTGGGCAGGCTTCCCGGAGGACGGGCATGGCCGGTGCTGGGGGTCATCGCCGCGCTCTTGTGGATGGCGACCGGCATCTATGTCGTCGGTCCCGATGAGCAGGGGGTGGTCGTGCGGTTCGGTCGTTATGTGGAAACCACCGATCCCGGTCCCCATTTTCACCTTCCCTATCCCATCGAGACGGTCTACACCCCCCAGGTCACCCAGATCCAGAGAATCGAAATCGGCTACCGCACCCGCGGACGGGCCAATACCGATGTCCAGGCCGAATCCCTGATGCTCACCGGAGACGAAAACATCATCGACATCGATCTTTCGGTCCAGTATCGCATCCAGGAGGGTGGGGCGGCCAATTTTCTGTTCAACGTCCGCAATCCGGGCGACGACCCCCACAACGCCGTGCGCAACGCCGCCGAATCGGCCATCCGTCAGGTCATCGGTCGCAACGACATCGACACCGCCCTGACCACGGGCAAGGAAAAAATCCAGACCAACACCCGCCTGACCATGCAGGACATCCTCGACAGCTACAAGAGCGGCATCGCCGTGGTCAACGTGCAACTGCAACAGGTCGCGCCACCCGAGGAAGTGATCCACGCCTTCAAGGATGTCGCCAGCGCCCGCGAGGACCGGGAACGTTCCATCAACGAGGCCCAGGGCTACAAAAACGATATACTCCCCCGGGCCAAAGGGCAGGCGGCCCAGGAGATTCAGCTGGCGGAAGGGTATCGGGCGACCAAGATTGCCCGGGCCAAGGGGGAAATCAACCGGTTCCTGGCCCTGGTCGAGGCCTACAACAAAGCCCCGGAAATCACCCGGACCCGGTTGTACCTTGAAGCGATGGAAGAGGTCCTGGCCAACAGCAAAAAGGTGGTCCTGCATCCCGATGCCGCCCGCGGCGTGTTGCCGCACCTGCCCCTCTCGGGAATCAATCCATCAGTCCTTCCCGCTCAAAATCAGGGAGCCAAGCCATGAACAAGGGACTCCAGACCGGTTTGACACTCCTGATCGTGGGGACGATCATTTTGCTGTGGCAATCGGTGTTTGTCGTCCATCAGGTGCAACAGGCGTTGATTTTGCAATTGGGCAAACCGGTCCGTTCGGTATCGGAACCGGGGCTTCATTTCAAGGTTCCCTTTTTGCAGGAAGTGTTCAACTTTGAAAAAAGATTGCTGGTGTTCGATCAGGAACCGCAGGAAATTCTGTCCTCCGACAAGAAAAACCTCAAGGTGGACAGCTATTCGCGTTGGAGAATCGTCGATACCCTGAAATTTTTCCAGACCGTTCGCAACGAGATTGGCGCCGCCTCGCGCATCAATGACATCATCTACTCCAATCTCAGGGAAGTTCTGGGCCAGTATACCATGATGGAAATCGTCGCCGGCGCCCGCGATGATCTCATGGCCCGCATCCGGACCCAGGCCAACGCCCAGTCGTCGCAATACGGCATCGAAGTGCTCGACGTGCGTATCAAGAGAACCGACCTGCCCGCGGAAAACTCCAAGGCGGTCTTCAAACGAATGCAGACCGAACGCGAACGGCAGGCCAAGCAGTACCGGGCCGAAGGGGAAGAAGAGGCCGTCAAGATCCGTTCCACCGCCGACAAGGACAAGGAGATCATTCTCGCCGAGGCATTCAAGGAGTCGGAACGGATTCGTGGTCAGGGGGATGCGGAGGCGGCGGACATCTATGCCGCGGCCTACATGAAGGATCCCCGTTTCTATGAATTCAAGCGGACCCTGGATGCCTATCGGAAAGCCTTTGCCACGGATACGACTTTGCTGGTTCAACCCTCCGGTTTCTTCCGTCTTCTTCAGGATGACGGGCGGGCCACGGCTTCAGGGGAATCGAGTCGTTGAAGGATTTTCTCACTGCCCTGGGGCTGACGATGATCATCGAAGGGATTCCCTATTTCCTCGCCCCCGACAGGATGCGTCATTGGATCCTTGGGGTGGTCAAGCTTCCCGATGCCTCCTTGCGGAAGACGGGGCTGGTTTTGATGTTTCTGGGACTGGCGGCGATCTACATGGTTCGAGGCTGATGGGAACGGACAGGGCGGTCGAAGGTTGGGAAGGGATGTCGTGATGGATGATGACGGGATCAGGATGTTGGATACATTGGTCCTGCAACTGGATCCGAAAGGGGGACGCGAAAAGACGGTCCACGGCTTTTTTTCGCGTGACAGTCTTCCCCTGATCAGGGAGAATCTCGCGCCGGATCATTTGGTGCAGGTTTGCGTCACGATGATCCGTGGCCGTGAACGATGGCGGGTTCGCGGCGCGTTGGATTATCGGATCGAACTGCAGTGTTCCCGATGCCTGGACGCTTTCCAGGAAGAATGTCACAACGACATCGATCGGGAATTCCGCATCGGTCCCGATCCGTTTGTCGCCAGAAAAAACAGGGAGATGGAGGATGACCTGACGTGTCTGGAGCATGGGGCGCTGAATGTGGTGGATCTGGTGCAGGAGGAAATTGTGTTGGCACTGCCAATGATGCCGCTGTGTTCCGATCGGTGCCGGGGATTGTGTCCGCATTGCGGCGGCAACCGTAATCATGTCTCATGCACCTGCGAAACCCGGACCAGGGAAGGTTCCTTCGCCTGTTTGCAACAGATGAATCTTTCCCGGGACGACCACCATGACGCATGACGGACGATCCGTTCCGTCGCGTTCACGATTGAAACCGTAATACGCCAAGGAGAAAACAATGGCCGTACCCAAGAAAAGAATTTCCTCGTCCCGTCGCGGCGCCCGCAGGGCCCACAATGCGATCAAGCCGCCCAATCTTTCGATCTGTTCCAACTGTCAGGAACCGATCATGCCGCATCGTGTCTGTCCCAAGTGTGGTTGGTACGCGGGGCGGGAAGTGGTCAGCGTGTCCGCCGATTGAAGTGAAGCAGTGATCGGGATCAGCGCCAGGTGAACATGCGTATTGCCTTGGATGCCATGGGGGGAGATCATGCCCCCTCGGCCATCATCGAAGGGGCCGTTCAGGCGGCGCGGGAATTTCCGGAGACCCGTTTCATCCTTGTCGGTCGGGAAGAGGTGATCCTGGCGGAATTGGCGAAGGTGCGCTGCGACCGCGATCATTTCAGGATACAGCCGGCCTCGGAAGTGGTCGGAATGGGTGAGGAACCGGCCCAGGCCCTGCGGTTCAAGAAGAATTCCTCCATGAGGGTCGGCATCGATCTGGTCAAATCCGGCGAGGCGGATGCCCTGGTCTCGGCGGGCAATACCGGGGCGTTGATGGCGACCTCGCGTTTTGTCCTGCGGATGTTGCCGGGGATCGACCGACCGGCCATCGCCACCCTGGTCCCCTCAAGGACGGGACAGACGTTGATGCTCGATCTGGGGGCCAACGTCGCGTGCGATGCGAACAACCTGTGCCAGTTTGCCATCATGGGGCAGATCTATGCCACCCAGGTCCTTCATCTGGCAGCGCCCAGGATCGGGTTGCTCAATGTCGGGGAAGAGGAGGTCAAGGGGACAGAGGTCGTCAAGGAGGCGGCGGAACGGATTCGCAAGGCGTTGGGCGACCACTTCATCGGCAATGTGGAGGGGACCGATATTTATGACGGGGGGACCGATGTTGTCGTTTGTGATGGTTTTGTCGGCAATATCAGTTTAAAATCAAGCGAGGGGGTGGTTCGGATGATCTCTCATTTCCTCAAGGAGAGCCTGAATCATTCCATATGGTCCAGGATTGGTTATCTGATGGTTCGACCGGCATTGAACCGGTTCAAGCAGAGGATCGATCCACGCAAATACAATGGGGCGATGCTTTTGGGGTTGAACGGGGTGGTGGTCAAAAGCCATGGGTCGGCGGATGGTTACGCCTTTTCCCAGGCGATCCGGGTGGCGCGCGATTTGACCCTCAACCAGGTCAACCAGACCATCAAGACGCATGTCGCCCGACACAACAATGGAAAGGGGACGGAATGAACGCACCGCGGGCCAGGATCATTGGCACAGGTTCCTACCTGCCGGAAAAACGGATGACCAATGAAGAATTGGCGAAGATGGTGGATACCACCAGTGAATGGATTTCCAGCCGGACTGGGATCCTGGAACGCCATATCGCCGCCGAAGGGGAGAAGACCTCGGACCTGGCGGCGCATGCCGGAAGGCGGGCCATCGAGGCGGCGGGATGTCGTCCGGAGGATATTGATCTGATTGTTTGTGCCACATCGACACCCGACCTGGTCTTTCCCGCCACGGCAGCGATCGTTCAGCGCAAGTTGGGGGCACAGAACGCGAAAGCGCCCGCCTTCGACATTCAGGCGGTATGCACCGGTTTTGTCTATGCCTTGAGCATTGCCGATCAATTTGTCCGGTCGGGGATGTCGAAGAAGGTCCTGGTGATCGGGGCGGAAACTTTTACCCGGATCCTGGATTGGGAAGACCGGACGACCTGCATTCTTTTCGGAGATGGCGCGGGGGCCGTGGTCCTGGAGGCCGTGGAAGCGGTCGAAGGCCAGGAGAATTCGCGGGGAATTCTTTCGACCCACATGCATGCCGACGGCAGTCATGTGGAACTGTTGCATGTGACGGGCGGGGTTTCAAGCGGAAGACCGCAGGGGTTTGATGTGCGTCATGAGGCCCTGGGATTCGTTGACATGCAGGGCAACGAAGTGTTCAAGCAGGCTGTCAAGGCAATGGGTGCCGTCGCCGAGGAAGCGTTGGTTGCCAATGGTTTGACCACCAGCGACATTGACTGGTTCATTCCGCATCAGGCCAACAAAAGGATTCTTCAGGCGACCGCCAAACGGGTGGGGATTCCCGAGGAAAAGGTGGTCATGACGGTCCATCATCACGGCAATACCTCGGCGGCGAGTGTCCCTCTGGCCCTGGACGAGGCGGTGCGGGATGGTCGGATCCAACCCGGTCATCTGGTATTGCTCGATGCCTTCGGCGGCGGATTCACCTGGGCCTCGGCGTTGATTCGCTGGTAACGTGGTCACCGGGAACAATGAAGCAGGAACTCCTGATTTCCTTTGGATCCGGTGATCGGGGAGGGGATGACGTCGCTGACCTTGAGGCCGCAGGCCAGACAGTGCGTTCGTACTGTGGCTATGGCCTGATCATGGGCCATGGCCTCGCGAACGATCCCGCCCGTCGGGATCTGCTGGGGTGGCAGTTCAAACTGTGGTTTGATCAGGAGAACCCCTTCTCCGGGAGTTTTGAGTACCGTCATGAGCGGTGGCAGGACTCGTGTGAGGGCGATGAAGGCGACATCGACCACAATCAAATCGACCCCTCCGGGGAGGTCCTCGGATTTCAGATCCCGGACGTTGAATCGGTCCATGACCCGTATTCTTGGATCGGAGGCAAGTTTCCAATCCAGTTGACCATAACCGACATCCATGGCGATGACCTCTCTGGCGCCGTGATGAAGCAATACCTGGGTGAATCCTCCGGTTGACGCGCCGACATCCAGACAGGTTCGGGCGGTCACTTCAAGACCCCAGGTATCGATGGCATGGGCCAGTTTGATGCCGCCGCGGGAAACCCATGGCAATTGCTTTCCTTTCTGGCGCAGACGGGCCTGGGGACGAATCAGGGTGCCTGGTTTGGTGACCGGCGTGTCATCGACGAGAACGGTTCCCGTCATGATCAGGCGACGGGCCAGATCCAGGGTGTCGGCCAGGCCTTCGACCCAGACGCGATGATCCAGACGTTCATTTTTTCCGCTTGACACGATTCGTTTCCGTGACGTTGGTGTTCATCATCATGAAAATTGCCCTGGTCCACAATGCTTATGGTCGTCCCAGTGGCGAGGAGACGGTCGTCGCCTTTCAGAAGGCGCTTCTGCTCGAAGGGGGACATGAGGTCGTCACCTTTTTTCGCGGCAGCGACGAGATTCAAACGCTTGCGTTTGGTCAGGCACGCGCATTTTTCAGCGGTATCCACAACCCTTTTTCGCGAAGACGGTTTGGTCGTTTCCTCGACCGGGAAATCCCCGATGTCGTTCACATCCACAATCTGTTTCCCCTGATTTCTCCGGCGATCCTTCCCGAGTGTGCAGCGCATGGAATCGGGGTGGTGATGACGGTCCACAATTATCGCCTCGTCTGTCCCACCGGATTGCACCTTCATGGAGGAACCATCTGTGAACGATGCAATGGCGGGCGACCTTACGGGTGTTTCCGTCACAACTGCACCGGACAATGGAGCAAAAGCCTGGGCTATGCTTTGAGGGAGATGGTGGCACAAGGTTTGGGATCGTTCAAGAAACATGTCCATCTTTTTGCAACCCTGACCGAATTTCAACGGGGACGATTGATTGCCGCGGGCTATGATGGCGACCGGATCAGGGTCATTCCCAACGCCATCGATCTTGGCACGGCGACTGTGCCACCCATCGGGGGTGATGGGGATTATTGCGCTTTTGTGGGGCGCATCAGCCGTGAGAAGGGGATCGAGGTCTTGTTTCAGGCGGCACGATCGTGTCCGGAGATCCCGTTCCAATTGGCGGGCGGATTTGAAAAAAATTCTTCTTTTGTCACGAATGTTCCGGACAATGTAAAGTTTCTTGGACATCTGGACCGGGACACGTTGGCAGGATGGTTGCGTTCGGCACGGATGGTGCTTCTTCCCAGCATCTGGTTCGAGGGTTTTCCCATGACGCTCCTGGAGGCGATGGCCCAGGCCAGGCCGGTCATTGCCTCGGTGGTGGGGGGGATTGGTGAGATCATCGATGATGGGGAGAACGGATCTCTGTTTGCGATGGGCGATGCCGGGCAGTTGGCCCAACGGGTGACTACCTTGTGGCGGGATCGGGAGTTTGGCGACCGGTTGGGACGGAAGGGGTGGGAAAAGGTGCGAACGGTTTACTCCCGTGAACGTTATTTCAATAATTTGATGGCCGCCTATCGTCAGGTGCGTGGCTCGGGGATCGTCGGGAGTTGATTTTTTTTTCGCTTTTTGACAAAGATGGGGTTGCCAAGCGCAACGAATCCTTTTACTGTATGCACCGCAAGAGCGACTCAGGTGTCGTGTCGCGGATCTTCCAACCGGAATGCCAACAAACATCCGGCGGACATTCTGCCTCTTCACCAGCTTTTTCAAGAGTCCCGTTCGTCTAGTGGACTAGGACATCGGCCTTTCACGCCGGTAACAGGGGTTCGATTCCCCTACGGGACGCCACTTTTTTTTTCATTCAAACATTTTGCCTTGACGAGGGGCCCATGCGTACACGTGTGGAAAAGGTCCTACAGGAAATCCGACCCTATTTGCAACGGGATGGTGGCGATGTCGAACTGGTCGAGGTTACGCCGGGCAATGTCGTCAACGTCCGCCTCCGCGGCGCCTGCGGTTCCTGTCCCGGAGCAATGATGACCCTCAAAGGTGGCATCGAACGGGTCCTCAAGGAACGAATTCCCGAGGTCGTTTCGGTGGAGAACGTTCCCTGACGGCGCCATTTTTTCGCTATTGCCCTTCACCCCACCACAACGCCAGACCCCAGGGGGTCGAAATCGATCTGGTGGTCGTTCATGCCATCAGCCTGCCTCCTGGTGTATTTGGCGGCCCGGCGATCGAGGCCTTGTTCATGGGGCGGTTGGATCCCCGGGCGCATCCCTCCTTTCAGGAAATTTCCAACCTCAGGGTTTCAGCCCACTTTGTCATCGATCGTCAGGGCGGGGTGACCCAGTATGTCCCGGTGCGGCAACGGGCGTGGCATGCCGGGGTCAGTCGCTGGGAGGGGCGGGAGGGATGCAATGATTTTTCCATCGGCATCGAAGTGGAAGGGGATGCCCGAACCCCTTTCGAAACCAGTCAGTACGCAACCCTGGCCCGTCTGATCGCCCTTCTGCAAACACGTTATCCCGTCTTGAAGGGGGACCGGATCGTCGGCCACGAACACATCGCCCCAGGACGGAAATGGGATCCGGGACCTTTGTTCGACTGGTCCCGGTTGCGTGGACTTCTCGATGGTCCGGGGGATGTTGTTCCGGTTCACGACTGGCCCTTGATCTGGGAGACCTGAGAAAATGCCCCATCTGCACATCATCGGAATCTGTGGAACCGCCATGGCGGGTCTGGCCGCCCTGGCCAAGGAACAGGGATGGCTGGTGACCGGATCGGATCATGGCGTCTATCCACCCATGAGCCATTTTCTCCAGGACCTGGGAATTCCCCTTCAGGAAGAATTTCGCGCCGAAAACCTTCATCCGGCCCCGGATCTGATTCTGGTCGGCAATGCCATTTCCAGAGGAAATCCGGAACTGGAGGAGGCCATGAGCCGGGGGATTCCGTTTCGTTCGGGGGCCCAGTGGCTGTATGAGCATGTTCTCGAAGGCCGCCATCCGGTGGTGGTGACGGGAACCCACGGCAAGACCACGACCACCAGCATGATTGCCCGTCTGTTGGATGAGGCGGGTCTGGCCCCCGGATTCTTCATCGGCGGCATCCCACGGGATTTTGGTGTCGGCGCGCGGTATGGAAAAAACAGCCCCTGGGTGGTGATCGAGGGTGATGAATACGATACCGCTTTTTTCGACAAACGGCCAAAATTTCTCCATTATCATCCCAAGACACTGATCCTGCACAATCTGGAATTCGATCATGGCGACATCTATCCCGACCTTGAGGCGATCCGTGTCCAGTTTCGTCTGTTGTTGCGCCTGGTTCCAGGCAACGGGCAGGTGATGGCCAATTGGGATGATCCCGAAATCCGGGTTCTGGCGGGTCGTGCCCATGCCCCGGTGGTGACCTACGGGTTGAATCGGGACGATGTCGCCTATACCGCCCGGTTGCACAGCGCCGATGGACAGCATTGGAGCCTGTTTCACGAACAGCGGGAATTGTTCCAGGTTCATTGGGAACTTCTGGGACGACATAATGTTCTCAATGGTCTGGCGGCAGCGGCAACCTGCCTGCACCACCATGCCGACCCTGCCATGGTCAAACAGGGGCTGGAGCGATTCCAGGGGGTGGCGCGCCGTCTTCAGGAACGGTTCGCCATCGACGATATTCATGTCTATGACGATTTTGCCCATCATCCCACCGCCATGGCGACCACGATCGATGGCCTGAAGTGCAAGGTCGGTTCAAGCCGCGTCTGGGTCGTGGTGGAGCCGCGTTCCAATACCATGCGGTCCCGGGTCCATCAGGAACGGCTGGCGCCTGCTCTGGCTCAGGCCGATTGTATCCTTTTGGCCCGTCCCGCGCCGCGCGGTTCGACACCCGACAAACTTCTGGATGTCGATGCCGTTGCCCGGGCCCTCGATCCAGGCGTTCCGGGATCCCCTCCCAGGGCAACCGTGGTGGCCAATGGTGTCGAGGCGGCTGAATTCTTGACAAAACATTTAAAGAAGGGCGACCATTGTATTATCATGAGCAATGGTGGTTTTGATGGCATTCATGATCGCTTGTATCATCGTTTGAAAGAAACGCACACATGAATCGGGGATGTGGGAATGGATCGGAGCCAAAGCCTGGGGGGAAAACTTCTGATTGCCATGCCGGGTCTGAATGATCCCAATTTTGAACGTTCCGTTCTGTTCGTCTGTTCACACAACGAGGAGGGGGCGTTGGGATTGGTCATCAATCAGGCCCATCCCGCTTCGATGCAGGAGATCATGGGACAACTCGGCCTCGACTGGAACCGGCATGAATCGGCCATCGTTCATCAGGGAGGGCCGGTCGCCATGGACCGGGGTTTCATTCTGTACGAGGAATTCCTGGAAATTCCGGGCAACTTGAAGGTCGAGGAAAATCTGTTTCTCGGGACCAATCCGGACATCCTGAAATATCTGGTCGAGGGGCGTTCGACCGGTCGGTTTCTCTTTGCCCTGGGTTATTCAGGTTGGGCGGGGGGGCAACTGGAGTCGGAACTCAGGGAGAATACCTGGCTGGTGGCGAATCTGAACCGCCACATCCTGTTCGATACCCCGGTCAATATCCGCTGGGAGGCGGCGCTCCGAGGGATGGGGATCGATCCTGCCAAACTGGTGGACTGGGGAAGCCATACAACCAACTGAAAATGATACCCGGTATGCCACAAGCCGCAGTCGGGCCGGGACTTCGATGGTCCGGTTGATCAGGTGTCAGGGCGAAGGGGAAACAACAGGCGCGTTTGGTTTTTCGGTAACGGGCAGTTTCATCTCCTGGGCGAATTGCGGGTCATGAACCGTCGCGACCGGGGGGAAGAGTCGATTTATTGCGGCGACTCCTCCGAGAATGATGATCCCCGTGGCGACAACCCATTTGATGGTTTCCACCTTGGCGGTTTCAATCTCCTTGCGCAACTCTGCCTTGGCTAGTTCAATATCCCCCTTTGTAGACAATTCCTTGAGCCTGGATTCTTCCACCTGTTCCAAAACACGACCTATGGCTTTGGCATGACCTTTTGCCTGGTCTTCCGGAACACCGGACGCCGTGAGCTGTTCCACGAATTCCAGGGAGTCGAACGTGATCGTGGCCATGGCTTTTTCTCCTTTTCTTCGGAAAGCATACCATACGGGTCATTCTCTTGCCAGGACACGTTTTTGCATCATCGACCGGACCAGGGAAAACGGACGAAAAAAAACGGGTGCGATGAATCATGCACCCGTTCAAGACCCGGCATTCATGGAATGCCGGGGAGGCAGCGGTGGTTGGAGCGATCAGATCAAGGCGCGAACCTTGGCGAGAAGTTTACCCATGGCGGACTTTTCGTTGGCTCGCCCGTAGTGGGTCACGACCGTTTTTCCATCGACATCCTTGAGCGCCGGGTTGGCGCCATGGTTGAGGAGTATTTTGACCACTTCGTAACGATCATTGGCAGCGGCCAGCATCAGCGGTGAAACGCCCCATTGGTTCACGGCATTGATTTCGGCGCCATGGGTCACCAGGGCCTGGACGATCCCCGAGTATCCTTTTTCGGCGGCCAGATGCAACGCCGTGCAACCACATTCATGGCGGACGGTCTCCCTGGCGCCGTTGGCCAGAAGTGTTGCGACAACCCCTTCATGACCATTCATGGCGGCGAGCATCAATCCGGTGAACCCCGCCTTGTCTTGAAGATCGATGTCGGCGCCCGCGGCCAACAGACGTTGGGCACTCTTTGTCGAACCCCATTCCGCCGCCACCATCAAGGCCGAACGCCCTTCGGCATCGATTCGACCGACGTTGGCGCCATTGTCGATGAGCATTTGGACCAGGGTGTCGAAATCATATTGCGCCGCCTTCATCAAGGCCGTTGCGCCATGATGACCGGCCTGTTCCGGATTGGCTCCGTGGGCCAGAAGCATGCGGACAATCTCTTCGTTGCCCCATTGAACCGCCAGCGTCAGTGCCGATTGACCCCAGCGATTGACCGCGTTGACGTCGGCGTTGGCAGCCAGGAGGCTTTGGACGATCCCTGTTTGTCCATATTCGGCAGCCCACATCAGGGCCGTATTTCCCAATTTTCCTCCGTGGTTCACATCCCAGCCCGAACGAAGCAGGCGGTTCACATCCTTCAGATTGCCATCCATGGCCGCCAGGGCCATTTCATTGGCCGTCGTCGGTGACGATTCCATCGGTCTTGCAGCCCAAAGGGCCACTCCCGCTGTCATCGCAAGCACCGCAGCCAACATTTTTACATTACCCTTTCTCATGGCACGACTCCTCTGGCATTTCTTTTTTTTCTTCACCCGGGACTTCGATTCAGGTTCGCTGTCGTGTCCCGCATGATGAATCTATCGCATGCCTCGTGCCACAAAATAATGATCGACGCGCTCTTTAAATTATTATTTTAAATCAATACGTTACATTGTTAAACATTTTATTGTTGTATCAATTCTCAACATGACCATGAAAAATTTGTTCTTTTGTGGACGTTTTTTGAAGCGTAGTCTTGTGGCGTATATAAATGTAAAATACTGAAAAATAAGAAATTAATCAGGTGGGACACTTTGTCTTGAAGCATAATGTCTCATGAAACAGACTGTATCGGAAGGGGACGAACCATCTTGCGGACGGGAAAAGCGCTATTGATCGGAGAAATAAATGTCGCCAAACCATGTTCTGGCCTGACCATGACGGTTATCGGTATCGACCATGATGGCCACGGCATGAATCGTTTGAATCTCCTCGTTGAACAGACGCTTGAAATCCTGGGCGACAGGACGTGTGAAGTGTTGCCAGCCCTTCGTTTGTGTGTGGTCGTCATGCACAACCAACATTTGGACCTGATCGGAATAGGGATTGGCCCAGGAACTTCCTTCGGGGAGACGACTGGAATGGACATAATTGATGCTTCGGGTTTGCCAGAAAAAAGGACCGTCCGCGACGATGATTCCGACTCGGGCGGCAAAGTCGTCTCCTTCCCGACTCTGTTCATCATGTTCGGGAAGAGGAAGTTCAATCTTCCAGGACCAATGAAGAATCGGCCATTTTTTCAGGTCGATGGTTTCCTTTCGCAGCATCATTTCCGCGGCGTTCTCGCTGGTGACCCGAAGATGACCACCACCCGTGGCCACTTCACGGGAAGTCGATTCGAAACGCCATTGGTTTTCGCCATGCAGACTTTTTCGTTGCCAACCTTCCAGGCGTTGCCATGAAAAATCACCCACGGTCCAGCGTGCCGCGTTTCCCTGGACACTCCACAGATTGCCGGACAGCACCATCGATCCGATCATGAGCCATTTTGCTGGAGTTTCAATTTTTCCGAATCTTGAGTGCGTTTTTTTCATCGTTACATCCTTCAGTTACCGAAAATCGAATGTGAATCGGGTTGCCTTTCAAGATTGAATCCAATAACCTTACCCGACAGCGGTTCAAAGATGAAAACAAGCCGAACCCGGAAGATTCCTTCAACCAGTAGAGAGGCATAATCAATGAAGAAGCTCGCAGTTATCGGTGCGTTTTGCGCCGCAACCATGATCATGGCTTCCAGCACCGCGTCCGCGCATGACCTGGTGACTCGTGTCCCCTGTGACAGTAGTTGGTCGATTTTCCCCTATGGCGGTTGTGACCCGCACCCCCATCATTACTCCTACCATGGCACCTTTGAAAATATTTCCCGAGTGACGATCCTGACTTTTGGCAACGAAGCAGCCAAGCCACAAGTGACAGCCACCGCAACGAAGGAAACTCCCAAGGTTGTCGAAGCCCCCAAGGCTGTCGAAGCCCCCAAGGCTGTCGAAGCCCCCAAGGCTGTCGAAGCCCCCAAGGCTGGCAAGGCTGGCGGAACATCCAAACCGGCGAAAATGTCCAAGGATGCGGCGGCGAAGTCGGACACCCACAAGACCGCGGCTGAAAAAGAGGCGCATTCCCACGGTGCCGCTCCAAAGGAGGATGCCGCCAAGGGATCCAAATAAACTTTTTCCAATTCTGGTCCTTGAGAAGGCCGGAGGGCAACCTTCGGCTTTTTTTTGTGTACCCGGCAACTCTTGCCTGTTGTTTGCCGACATGGAGACTTTTTCCTGTCCGATCAACCGAATCGTGCTTCGAGAAAAACGTAATGGATCGATAATATCCATTAAAATCAATATGAAAAACTGATGGCACGAAAGTTGATTCATTTCTCTGTAAAGAAAAAAGATCCGCCAACGGACACACCATGAGGAGAGGGTTCATGATCAACGTATCGATGCTGGAAGTGACTCTGACGCAGTCCACCATGTCCACGGGGACCCATGGAAACAAGGATGGATTTGAATCGATATTCACCAGGACGGTGAACGCCAGGGCGATCGAGGTCAACTTTGACGAGGATGGTGATTTACTGGAGCCGAATCAATCTTCCGGGGGCATGGATGCGCTGCTTGCCATTTTGCATCAGCGTTCTGGAATTCGTTGTTGCTCCGACATCGAATCCAGGGAGACGGTGGAGGGACAGGACGAGAACTCGGGCATTGAAGGATTATGGGCCTTGTTGTTTGAACTTCTGGACAAGACCTCTCGCCTTGCATCGGAATTGTATGAAACCGTTCCGGAGAATGCTCCCGTTTCGCCGTGGCCCGGAGCGGAAACAAACGCCATAACGGAACCTTCGACGGAAGAAGTTCCGGGATTGGTATCCGAATCGGGGGCAGAGGAACAATTGCTCGCGGCTTGATGGTTGATCTCTTCCTCCACGGGGAAATGTGCGGCAAGGAATCGCTGGGTTGGGCCATGGTCAGGGCGTCATCCCGGAAGATGCGCCGGATTCGCGCCGTTTCAGAAAAACTCCATGATGTATTCCATCATCGATTTCTGACGTTTGCCATAGAGTTTTTCTTCCAATTCCCTGGCATTCAGTTCCACGGTTTCCTCTTCCTTGCCTTCCCCTTTCTTGGGATTTGGCGGTCCGTGGATCGTACCATGCCGATAGAAAACCTGTCGGACCGGTTTTCCACTTTCATCGTATTCGTTGGAATATCCATGCCGCTTTCCTTTGGAATAACTGATTGACCGGAGCAGTTTTCCATTGCTGTCATACTGTTCGGCAGCGCCCTCTTCCAATCCGTTTTCATACTTGACCGTAGATTTCTCTCCATTCCAACCGAATGTTGTCCAGACATCGAACTTCAATCCCTGGACATAGGTCCCTTCCACCATGAGCTTGCCGTTGGTTCCGTCTGAATTCTGATAATACCCTTTGACGGGTCCGGAGTAGGGTGTAAAACTGTCCTTGAGATAGGCGACCCCCTTGCGAATCTCGATATCGGAAGTGGTCACTTCCTTGCATCCGGAAATGAAGAGAGATCCGAACAAGAGCAGCATGAAGGTCAGGTGATGCCACCAGACGGGCATTGGCCTGCTGTCATTCCGGTCGATCGGTTTCCCTGGAAAAGGGGGCGCGGCCCAATGAATGCGGGAAACGGGAGAGAATGTCATGGACAATGGCTCCTGGTTGACCCGTCATGGGGTCCTTAGGGTTCAAGTCGGCTGCAATTGTTTTATTTTTTCATGATTTCCCATAAATTTTCAATTTTTTTCGCAAACGCCGGGCCAATATGCAAGGAAGTTTTTCTTTCTCCCGAGGGGAAAACCATTGATGGACAACGGAGTTGATCGCGGGACATGGACAACCATCGAAGAGGTCCACGTCTTGGGATGATCTGGTCGTCCCCCGTGCAGGGCGCGGATTGAAACAAACACACACACACACACGCACGCAGGAGAAGGTCGAAGCGATGCAAAAGCTCTATTTCTGGGTCATGGAAAAGGCGGGTCACCGGCATGCGGAAGGGTGGCTGGCGTTCATTTCCTTCATCGAAAGTTCGATCTTTCCCATCCCTCCCGACGTGATGTTGATCCCCATGGTTCTGGCTGCTCCGGGACGATGGTTTCGGTTGGCGCTGGTGTGTACCCTTTCTTCGGTCGCCGGGGGGTACCTTGGATATGCCATTGGCCATTTTTTCATGGATACCCTGGGAATGGCCATCCTTGAAATTTTTCATCTGACAGCAAAGTTTCATGCCTTCAAACCCCTGGTCGATGAATATGGTGTCTGGGTCATCATCATCAAGGGGGCGACGCCCATTCCCTACAAATTGATCACCATCTCCGCAGGGGCCTTCGATTTCGATCTGATGCGGTTCACCTTGGCCAGTTTCGTGGCGCGTTCGATGAGGTTTTTCCTCATCGCCATCCTGTTGTGGAAATTTGGTCCGGCAATCCGTGGTTTCATCGAAAAACGACTGAAACTGGTCATGATCGGCACCTTGTTGCTGATTCTTTCCGGCTTTGCGGTATTGAAATTCCTATGAAATCAAGATGATACTTGCGTTCAGTGATGTCCGGACATCCGGTCGATCGCCGCCATGAGAATTGCCGAAACTACAAATGTCATGTGAATGATCACCATCCACATGAGTTTGTCGTTTTGTGTCTGGTGAATATCCATGAATGCCTTGAGAAGATGAATCGAGGAGATCAGAACGATGGAGGCGGACAACTTGACCTTGAGTGACCCGGCGTCGAGTTTTCCCAACCAGGAAAGCCGTTCTTGACCATCATCAAGATTCAATTGCGATACGTGGTTTTCATATCCTGACAAGATGACCATGATCAACAGATTGCCGACCAGAACCAGATCGATCAGCGTCAGGGCGGCAAGCACCAGATCGGTTTCTTTCATGCTCCATAATAGTGGCGCCAGGTGCATTATTTCTTGAAAAAATTTCACTCCCAGTGCAATGAAAATAAGCGTCAGTCCCAGGTAGAGAGGGACCAGCATCCATCGGCTGACGAACAACCATTTTTCGATGATCGCTTCCAGTTTTTCCATGTTCTTCTCCCTCCTGAAGGTCCGCGAATGTTCCTTGAATCGAAGTTGCGACGTAAACGATTTCAACTCGTGGATTCTTCCGGAAAATCGTTCACAATGGACTGGCACTCTACAACCTTGGCCCCCGGGAAACCAGGAGTGACCCTCCGGTGTTCAAGGTTGGGAATCGATTCTTGAGTTTTGTCGGAGGAAGCTATGGGACGCCTTGCCTTTTGGAATGATCGCCATTCACGATCCGGATCGATCCCACCACCGGCACGGGTAGTGATTGAAAACCAGCATCTTCTTCCTCCGAAGGGGCAGGGGTTGGATCTGGCGTGTGGTCTGGGGGCCAATGCCCTGTTTCTGGCGCAGCACGGCATCGAGACCCTGGCCTGGGATTTCTCCGATGTCGCCATCGACCGTTTGAAGGAAATGAGCCAGAGGCAATCGCTACCCCTGACTGCCGAGGTGCGTGATGTGGTATCCTTCCCTCCATGGTCCGATGGGTTCGATTGTGTCGTCGTTTCGCGTTTTCTGGAACGCAGCCTTGCCGGTCCGATCATGGCATCCTTGAGACCGGGAGGAATTCTCATGTACCAGACGTTTCTCCGGGACAAGTCCCCGGGAATCGGTCCCGACGACCCCGCCTATCTCCTGAATCCCAACGAACTGTTGACCATGTTTTCCCGATTGCGCCTCCTGGCTTACCGTGAGGAGGGACAGGTGGGAAATCGCGCCCTCGGGTGGCGTAACGAAGCGATGTTGGTGGGCATGAGGGTCGATTGAAATGCAAAACAAGATTCCACTGATCACAATTAAACCGCAATTGCATCAGATTGGTGAACCCGAGACCCGGTCGGGGCCGGTTCTGTTCGCCTATGGTTTCCGCCCTTTCTTTCTTCTGGGATCGTTGTGGGGCGTTCTGGCGATGACCTTGTGGTTGATGATCCTGTACGGCCCCCTGGAAAGTCCGGGATTGCTCCCATCCTCGTGGTGGCATGGCCATGAAATGATCTTCGGCTTTGTCGCGGCCATGGCGGCGGGATTCCTGTTGACGGCGGTGACCAATTGGACCCAGACGACACCGCTTCGAGGGATTCCTCTGATGGCCCTGGCGGGAATTTGGCTTCTGGGGCGGATTTTCATGTGGCTGGCCCCGGAGGGGGCCCTCTGGGTGGTGGCGGCGCTCGATCTGGCCTTCCTTCCCGGTCTGATGATCGCCATCACCCTTCCCGTCGTCCGCACGAAAAAATACCATCAGGGGGTATTTCCCGCCCTGGTGGGGTTGCTGTGGCTTGCCAACCTGATGTTCCATCTTGAATGGTTGGGAATCGTTGCGGAATCGGCGGTCATGGGAATGCGCCTGGGGGTGGACGCGATCCTGTGGTTGATCGTTATCTTTGGCGGCAGGATGCTCCCTTCCTTCACCCAGAACGCACTGTCCGCCCTGGGAACCCGTGGCCAACTGCAAACCTGGCCCTTCATCGAACACGCCGCCAACTGGAGCATGGCTGTCGTCTCCGTTCTGGATCTTTTGTTTCTCGACCATTGGGCGACGGGTTATCTGTTCATCATCGTTGCCGTCATCCATGCCGTTCGTTTGAGCGGATGGCAAACCCATCGCGTCCTGAACACTCCCATCGTCTGGGTCCTGCATTTGGGCTATGCCTGGCTTGCCGCCGGATTTGTCTTTCGTGGCGTGTCGGTTCTGACCGATGGCATGCTTCCCACAACCGCCATCCACGCCTTGACCGTCGGCTGCTTTGGAATCACCATCATGGGCATCATGACCCGCGTTTCCCTGGCCCATACCGGTCGTCCTCTGCAACCCAAGGCCATCCTGTCGGGGCTTTTCATTCTTCTGGCATTGACTGCCTTGCTGCGACTCGATCTGGTTCCAATCGACTATGGCTGGGCGGTATCCCTGTCGGGAATCGCCTGGGTGTGTGCCTTTCTTGTGTTTTTCCTCGAATTCTTTCCCATACTGACCCAACCTCGTGTCGATGGTCGTCCGGGGTGATCAGGGTGGGTGTATTGGTTTGTGCTGGTTCAGCGCAAATACAACTCTGTCGCTGAGTGTTGGCGGACACTTAACCCATCTTTCGCGATTCGACCAACTTGAATAGTATAACAAATTTATTTTTAAAGATATGGCATACAAAGGTCGGCACCACAGAGGATGAATTGGTTCAATGAGCCTGGACAGTGTTCAATG
>JADGCV010000030.1 GCA_015228815.1 Magnetococcales bacterium
ATTAAGGAAAGTTACATGCCGATCATGCCACATTTGAAGCCCGAAAACTACGTGTCCCGTGATGGTTGCGGTTTAAATTCAAAATCAAAATCAAAACCCTGGGGGCAATCCCCAGACCCCTTTTTTCTTTCAATAATTTTCCAGGGGGGGGGGGGACGCTCAAATGGGCTGGATCACGAGGCCATCGCGCAATTTGGGTTCGAACCAGGTCGATTTGGGTGGCATGACCTCATTGGCATCGGCGACCTGCATCAATTCTTCCAGGGAAGTCGGAAAGAGGGAAAAACCGGCGGCCATTGCATTGGCTTCGACATGGGCCACCAGTCCATCCATGCCACGGATTCCCCCGACAAAATCGATGCGCGGGTCCCGCCGCGGATCATGAATGCCCAGGACGGGTTCCAGGAGAAAACGGCTGAGCAGAGAAACGTCAAGGCGATCCTGGGGGGGAATATCGGCGGCAGGGCGGAATGCGGAGTCGAGTTTAAGATGAAACCAACCTCGCTGTCGCAGATACAGTCCAAAGGTTGCCTTGGCTACGGGCCTGACCGGTGAAGGGGCCGGACGAACGCGGAATTGCTGGCTGATGGTTTCAAGAAAGCGCTCGGGTGAATGCCCGTTAAGATCGCGAACAACCCGGTTGTAATCCATGATCCGAACCTGGTCGGAGGGAAACAGGACGGAAAGGAATCGGTTGACCGGGGCCTCGTCGGGGGGGGGATTGGGGTTGTTATTGTGGGCACTTTGACAAACCCGGGCCGCAGCGGCAGAACGGTGGTGGCCATCGGCGATGTAGACCGGATCGAGGGTTTCGAACGCAGTCACCAGGTCCAGGATGCGTTGCGGGTCGAAAACCCGCCAGAAGGCATGCCCGATTCCATCCGCCGCCGTGAAATCATACAAAAGTTCCGCCGTCGCCAGGGCCGATGCAATCGCTTTCCCCACGACCGGCTGCGGACGATGGATCAGAAACACCGGCCCGGTATGCGCCTTGAGGGCCTCGGCCAGACGGGTTCGGTCTTCCTCCTTGTCGGGGCGGGTGAATTCATGTTTCTTGATGCGCCCCGAACGATAGGCTGCCACCGATGCCGCCGCCACCAATCCCAACTGTTCCCGTCCAGCCATCCGGAGCCGGTAAAGGTACAGGGACGGCGTTTCCTCCCGCAGGAGCAGACCGGAGGAGATCATCCGATCCAGACGACGCCGGGCTTCTTGATAGACCCGGGGATCACCGGTTTCTACCTCATCAGGAAGATTGATTTCCGCCTTGGTGACATGAAGGATCGAATGGGGATGCCCGGCGGCCAGGGCCTGGGCTTCCTTGCGGTTGATGACATCATAGGGGGGGGCGGACAGGGTTGCGGCAAGCGCTGGCGGCGGTCGCAGGCCGGAAAAAGGTTGAATGAGTTTCACCGCTTGCCCTCCTTTTGCCTGGCGATGGCATCCCGCAGAGATTGTTCCATCTTTTCAAGTGCCGCCGTCAATTGTAAAAACCGTTCCCTTGCCGGGCCCAGTTGGCCCGATTGCCCGATTTGTTCCAGGGTGAAGGCCAGTTGATAGACCTCGTTGTCCTTGCCAAAGGCGCCCGTCGCTCCCTTGAGACTGTGTGACGCTTCGCGAACTTCCAGGGGATCGATGCGTTCGATGCCGTGATGGATTCGTTGCAACTGTTGCGGCGCATCGGTGAAATACAGATCCGTGACTTCCTCCAGGAGCTGCCAATCACCTTCAACGGTCGCCAACAGATGTTGCAAGATCGTCATCGTTTCCATCCTTGCACGGGATCGTTCATGAACGGTAGCCAGAAAACGGCAATGGCGTTTTTCACCGGGTCCAGGCCCGGGATCAGAAATGTTTGATGAAGGCTTCCACCTTGCGGAAGGAACGCTCCAGCCGGTTGGTGGTTTCCATCACCTTGGCCCAATCGGGAACCTGGGCAGCATTTTCCGCCACGCGCGACAATTGCGCCAGGGAATTCGCCCCCATGTTGGAACTTGCCTCGCGCAACTCCTCCGCCGCCTCGGTCAAGGCGGCGACGCTCTTGGAACGCGATGCCTCGCGCAGACGACCGATCAGGGCAGTGGCGGCAGGGAGAAATTCATGCAACAGTTCGCGGATCGCCTGATCGTTGGGTCCCATCAGTTGTCGCAGATGGTTGATATCAACGGCGGGCGCGACCTGGGGCCCCTTGGGAATCCAGAACTTGAGTTTCTCCCGCAGCGTGCTGGGGGAGACGGGCTTGCTCATGTAATCGTCCATCCCCGCGTTCAGACAACGTTCCCGATCACCCTTCATGGCGTTGGCGGTCATGGCGATGATCGGAACGTGGCCGGAATTCGACCGGTCCAGGCGACGGATGGCATGGGTGGCCTCGAAGCCATCCATGACCGGCATCTGACAATCCATGAGAATCAGGGCATAAGGGGCACGGGTCACCGCTTCGACCGCATCCTTGCCATTGGTGACCGCATGAGCGGCATAACCCAGTTTTTTCAGTTGTAGCAGGGTCACCTTCTGGTTGACGATATTGTCCTCGGCAAGAAGAATCAGTTTTCCCGATTCGATCTCTTCCAGGGTATCGGTTTCCTCGGAATGTTTTTCGGACGGCTCATTGTCGGCGACGGCGAGGATGCGTGGTTTGGCGGCGGAGGGGTTGCGCAGCTCCACCAGCTCATCGACCCAATCGGACTTCCTGACCGGCTTGCTCATGACCGATTCGAATCCGGCATCCAGCAATGACACCTTGAATTCCCGATCATCTCCGTGGAGGAGCCCGATCAGATGGGGCATCGTGGCATAATGTTCCTCGGCCAAATGGTGTGGAATGGCGCGTGGATCGATGTCGCTCAGGCGTGACGAGACGATGACAAAATCCAATGGCGTTTCCTGGGCCATTTCCTGGCGAATGGCCTGGAACCCTTCCCGCCACGTCTGTTTCAGTGTGACACGAATGCCCCAGGAGGAAAAGTATTCTTTCAAAAATTCCTGATCGGTGGGAACATCGGAAATGACAACCGCCCGGGCGCCGCGAAGAGGGGCAAGATTCAACTGGCCCGCTTTCCCCATGGCTTCGGGATCGGACAGTTTGAAGGGGATGCGAATCCAGAAGGTCGATCCTTTTCCTTCTTCACTTTCGACGCCGATGGTTCCCGACATCAATTCCGTCAGCCGCTTGCTGATGGCAAGCCCAAGGCCGGTTCCTCCGTATTTGCGCGTCGTATCGCCATCCGCCTGAATGAACGGCTCGAACAGCCGGTCCCGTCCCTGCTTGGAAAGACCAATGCCGGTATCCTCGACCATGAAACGGACCACCGCCCGGTCGGGAGAATCGGTTTCCATGCGCGCCTTGACGGTGATGCTCCCCTTCTCGGTAAACTTGACGGCGTTGGAGATCAGGTTCAGCAGCATCTGCCGCAACCGCCCCGGATCGCCTCGGAGCGTTTGGGGAATTTTTGGCGAAACGAAGGTTTCCAGGACCAAACCCTTCTGACCTGTCTGCCCCGCCATCAATTCCGCCGACCCCTCGATGACGGTCACTGGCGAAAAATCGATCTCCTCGATATCGATCTTTCCCGCCTCGATCTTGGAGAAATCCAGAATGTCGTTGATCAGTGACAAGAGCGATTTGGACGATTCCCGGACGATCGAGGCGAATTCGTATTGTTCGCTGTTGAGCGGGGTATCCATCAGAAGATCGTTCATGCCGACGATGGCATTCATCGGGGTACGGATTTCATGGCTCATGTTTGCCAGAAAGACCGACTTCATGCGCGAACTTTCCATCGCCTCCTTGCGGTGTTGTTCGAGCGACGACTGGGCCTGTCGTGTCAGGGTGTGGTCGCGGAACACGCAGACCGCGCCAACGACATCGTCGTTGCGTCTGAGCGGAGAGGTGACATGGGACACGGGAAGAAAGGTGTTGTCCTTTTTGATGAAATGATCATCGTCGCGACGGAAAGGCCGTCCCAGAAGTCCTTGATGGACCGGGCAATCCTCACTGCGCAAATGGGTGCCATCCGGTTTTCTCGAATGAATGACCTCATGGACGAAGCGGTTGATCAGTTCTTCCTCCTTCCAGCCCAGGAGTTTTTCCGCCTCCCGATTCATCAGGATCAATCGGGCATCCCGATCCATGGCGTAGACGCCTTCACCCATGCATTGGAAAATCTGTCGCAGAAAGTCGCGGCTTGTCTGGATTCGTTCGCTCTCAAGGACCCGTTGGGTGATGTCGGTGGCCACAAGGATGAATTGATAGGGCCGACCCGACTCCGTCAACAACGGAACGACGGTGCCATCGAGCCAGAAGTGCCCCCCATTCTTGTTGCGTCCACGAATTTCTCCACGCCAGATCTTTCCCTGAGCGATGTTGCGCCACATCTCCTGGAAAAAGGCTTTCGGTTGCAGTCCCGAATCAAGGATTTTGGGGTGTTTTCCGACCAATTCCTCCGCGGAATAGAGGGTCGTCTCGCAGGTTTTGTGGTTGACCCGGGCGATCAAGCCGTCCGACTGGGTGACAATGACCAGGTTATGAGCGTCCAGACCGATCTGGACCTGTTCCAGGCGGGCGAGCGATTCCTGATAGGAACGGGTTTTTTCCGCCATCAGGTTTCCCATGCGCTCTCTTTCGGTGATGTCGCGCAGGATGCCCTCGATGGCGGTTTTGCGTCCCTTTTTGTTTCGGACCACCTTGGCGGTCATGGAGACGGGAATCTGTTTTCCCTTGTTGCACACCAGGACCAGGCCAAAATCGTTGACCTGGTCGGTCTTGTCCAGGAGTTCAAGAAGTTCCCGGAAATAATCTCCGGAGGCGCACAGACCTTCGAGCCCGCGGGCCTTGACTTCGGCGGGGCTCATTCCCAGGAGTTTGGTACATGATGGGCTGATGAATTCAAGGTGCCCGCGTGTATCCATGCGATAATAGACATCCTCGATAAACGTGCAGATCGATTCATAGTGCAGGATGTCACGTTGAACCGATTCGGTGTGAAGCCGTTCCAGGGTGACATCACGGACCAGGATGAGGGTATCGCGGGTATCGGCTTTGAACAGATGGGGGTGCCCGGAAAAATCGATGACGAATACGCGGCGTTTGGTGTCGGGGTCACCCTTGGGCATGGGAAGGGAAACCTCGATGGAACCCAGTTGTTGCCCCAGACCACAGGTGGGGCAGAGGGTTACCGGAAAGGGGGGAATGCGACTGCCGAACCTGGACCACCAGGATTGCAGTCCACCCCAGGCCTCGGTCAGTTCGTTCATGGCGCCGCCGGCAAAGGCGAGGGTGTCGTCTTCACCGAGCAGGGCAAAACCACTGCGTGCCTGGTAGCCGATTTGAACCGACAGGGCTTTATCCATCGGTGCCATCAAACCTGAATTGGAGTGGATGCCTCAAATCCCAGACCCTGGGATCGGCAGTGGGACCGACCTCGTTTGCCACAACGATTCACCCCTTCATGAATGGTGGCATTCAGGCGAAGCGAATTCCCGAAAGCGACACCATAAAACACCCGACCCTCCGAAGTACAGACCTGATTCATTCTTTTTCAGGAGCGACAACAGGATCATCGCTCCTCCATCGAAGCCTCCTGCCGCATCCGTTGAAAAAAATGATTCGTCGCCGCCGCGAATCCTTCCAGGCTGCCGCAGTCGAAGCGCTGTCCCTTGAACTGATAACCCAGGACCATTTTTTTCTTGGCCTGAACGTTGAGGGCATCGGTGATTTGTATCTCGCCGTTTCGTCCCGGAGGTATGGTGCGCAGGTTATCGAAGATGTCGGGTGTCAGAATGTAACGGCCAATGATGGCATGATTGGATGGACTTTCATTGGCGGGGGGTTTTTCGACCATCGATTCCACAATGAACAGGCCCTCTTCCAACTGTTTGCCCGAAATGATTCCGTATTTTTCGGTTTCTTCGGGGGGGACCTCCTCGACGGCAACGATGGAACACTGGTACTTGAGGAACACATCAAGCATCTGTGAAAGAACAGGTTTGTCTTCGCCGATGCAAAGATCATCCGCCAGAATGACACCAAACGGTTGCGTACCAATCAGGGTTTCTCCGGTCAGGATGGCGTCACCCAGACCGCGCATCTGTATCTGACGGGTATAGGAAAAGGTGCAGGTTTGCATCAGTTTCCTGATTTCCTTGAGGTTTTCCTCGGCCTTGGTGCCGCTGATCTGATCTTCGAGTTCGTAGGTCCGGTCAAAATGATCCTCGATCGCCCGTTTGCTGCGTCCGGTCACGAAGGCGATCTGTCGCATTCCCGCCTCCATCGCCTCCTGTACCCCGTATTGAATCAAGGGCTTGTTGACGATCGGCATCATTTCCTTGGGCATCGCCTTGGTTGCCGGAAGAAAACGGGTACCGTATCCGGCGACGGGAAAAAGACATTTTTCGATCATGGTACACCTTGAGTTACAATCTTCGGGAGGGGCTCGGCCTGGACTATCCCAGACCGATGTTCTTGAACTTCCGGTGCAAGGCGGAACGCTCCATGCCGATCGCCTCGGCAGTCCGGGATATGTTGTTTTCGTTGCGCTCCAGATGGGTCTTCAGGTAGATCCGCTCGAATCCCTGGCGCGCCTCGCGCAGGGAACCGATTTCCAGAAGCGCCTCCCAGGGCGTCGATGCGGGTGAAACGCTTCGCTTGTGGATGAATTCCGGCAGATCCTCGGGTTCGATGATCGAACCGGGGGCCATGATCATCAATCGTTCCACCAGATTTTTCAACTCACGAACATTCCCCGGCCAGTGATACCCCATCAGACACTTCAGGGACGCCTCCGAGAAGGCTCGATCCCGGGGCAGGCTTTCCCTCTGCTGCTGCATGAAATGATCGACCAACAGTGGCACGTCTTCCAGCCGTTCGCGAAGGGGGGGGATGAACAGAGGGATGACATCGAGTCGATAGTACAGATCCTGGCGGAAACGCCCTTCGGCAATCTCCACTTCCAGGTCCTTGTTCGATGCCGTGATCACCCGGACATCGACGTCAATGGGATGGCGTCCATCGACGCGGTGAAACCTCTGCTCCTGAAGAACCCGGACAATCTTCGATTGGGTCCTCGGCGACATGTCGCCGATGGCATCCAGAAACAGGGTACCGCCATGGGCCTGTTCGAATCGACCGGGCCGAATGTTGGGCGGTTGGGCAAGTCCTCCTTCTTCCTGTCCAAAAAGCTCGACCTCAATCCGCTCCTCGGGAATGGCCGCGGAATTGAGCGGTATGAAGGGTCCCTGATGCCTCCGGGATTGTCCATGGATCTGACGTGCCGCGACCTCCTTGCCAACGCCATTCTCCCCCGTGATCAATACCCAGCCATCGGTAGGCGCCAGACGCTTGATCTGATCCCGAAGCAACTCCATCCCACGGGATTTTCCCAACAGTGGCGGGACAGTCTTCATCCGCGCCTTGAGATCGCGGTTTTCCCGTACCAGTTCCCACTCCCGAATCGCCCGGTCCAACAGCAGCAAAACCCGATCCAGTGACAGCGGTTTTTCCAGAAAATCATAGGCCCCTTCCTTGGTGGCGCTCACCGCGGTATCGATGGTGCCATGGCCCGACATCATGATGACAGGAATTCCGCCATTCACTCCATCGATGATCGGTTGCGAACGGATCCGCCGAAGGGTTTGGATACCATCGATGCCATCCATCCAGATGTCCAGAAGAACTGCCGACAAAGGTTCCCGGGCGATCACCTCCAACCCTTGTTCCCCCGATTCCGCCTCGAAGACCTGATAATTTTCATCCTCCAGGATTCCCTTGAGGCTGATGCGAATCGGTTGTTCGTCATCGACGATTAGAATTCTATGGCTCATGTCGCCTGTCTTGCCTCGATCGTTTCAGGTTTGGCCTCCTGGGGTGCTCCGGGTCCGGCATGATCGAGCGGCAGCTTGATTTCGACCAGAACTCCGTGCCATTCCGATTCCTTCAGGCGGATCGTTCCACCATGGTCTTCGATGATCTTCCTGACAATGGCCAACCCCAACCCCGTTCCCTTTTTCTTGGTGGTAAAATAGGGTTCGAAGACCCGATCCCGGTCCTGGGCGGGGATTCCAATGCCATTGTCGGCAATCTCCAGCGAAATCCGCCCGCTGCGCTCCAACAGATGGGTGGACAGGGACAGAATGGGTGGTGACGTCCCTTCACGGGTGGCGGCAATGGCGTTGGCGATCAGATTGGTGACCACCTGTTTGATCTGCCCTGGATCATGGGGAATCCGGTTGATGCGTTCATCGAAGGAAATACGCACTTCCATCGCTGTCAGCGCTTCGGCATGCAAAATCAATGCCTCTCTTATGGATGCGTGAATCTCATGGTCATGCAGGCGCGGGCGGGGCAGCCTGGAAAACGTGGAAAATTCGTTGACCAACACCCGAAGCTCCTCGACCTGCTGGATGATGGTGTTGGTGCCCTCGTCCAGGATTTTCAAATCGATTTCGGTCGAACCAGGATTTTTCATGTATTTCCTGCGAATCCTCTGCGCCCAGAGTTGAATCGGGGTCAGGGGGTTCTTGATTTCGTGGGCGATGCGGCGGGCGACTTCGCTCCAGGCCGAGGTGCGCTGCGCGACCAGGACATCGGTGATGTCGTCAAAGGTGGTGATGAATCCCCGGCTTTCACCCAGATGATCTTCGAGCAGGGTGATCCGGGCCAGAAGGGTCATCGGTTTGTTCTCTCCCTGGATGGCGATCTGGATTCCCGGAAGGCTCGGTTCTCCGGGAACGGGTGGGGGAAGGGGGATCGAACGGTCCTTCTGTTCTTTCAGGAATCGATGCAATGGCTCCAGGAAGGCCTCGGGCATGACTTCATCCAAGGCGCGACCGATCGCCTCCACGGGATCCACGGCCAGCAGTTTGGCCGCGGTCGGGTTCATCAGTGTCACCTTGTGGTGTTGATCGACGCTGATCACCCCGGAGGAAATGTTGTGGACGATGGCGGCCATGAACCGGCGTCGCTCTTCCAGGAGTGCGTTGGTATTCTGGAGTTCATCCCTGTTTTCACTCAGTTTGCGGATCATCGCGTTGAACGCGGTCATCAGGGTGGCCAATTCGTCGTCGCCACCGATGGCCAGATTGACCGACAAATCTCCCTGGGCCACTTTTCGCGTCCCGATGACCAGCTCGGTGATGGGGTCGGTCAAACTGTTGGCAATGCCAAAGCCCGACCAGATGGCGGCCAGCAACAGCAGCATCGTGATCAATACCAGCGTGACGGTGTGGTTGGCCTTGAGCAACTCATGGGTCGCCCGCAATTGTTTGTAATGAGTATAGGTCGATTCGATCGTCTCCATTTGACCCAGAATCTGGCGATCGATCCAGTGTCCGGTGGAGAGGAACAATTCCTCTCCCAGCGGCACGAAGGCGCGTACCCGGTCTCCCACGTCATTGGTCGTCATGAGCGCTTTGTTTGACCCTTCACTGAGCGACGACAGGTCGGGGATGGGGTCGAAGGGCAGTTCCCCCGCCCGGGCCAGTCGGGCGCCGTCGGCACGAAGAATGGCGATTTCGTCCAGACCTCGGGCCTGACGTTCGATCTCAAGCTGCGCCACCGCCGCTTCCGCGCCCCCCAGCGATAACGATGTCGTTACCCGACGATTGCGGACGATGGATTCGGCATCATGGCGGACGGTGCGCTGGTTTTCATGATAATAGGCCCGCGCAACTTCCAGCGAACTTTCCAGGGCCAGTGAAATGCGGTCGGAAAACCAGGAATCGACGCCGCGGTTGAGAAAATTGAGCGAAAGAATCGCAATCACCAGGGTCGGCAACAGCGACAGCAGCACAAACATCGAAACCATCCTCAGGCGCAGTTTCGAGCCGGCACGACGTTGATAATGATCCTGCCACAACCGGAACACCTTGCGAAACACCAATACGCCCAACACCAGTGCCAGAAACAAATTCAGATACAACAGCACCAGAAAAAAAAGACTGTATTCCCCGGCAACCGTCGCCGACCCACGCAGTCCCTGGGCCGTGACCATGGTGATGGCGATGACCACCAACAGCAACAGGCTCCAGACCCAGCGTTTTCTCCCTTTTTCCGCGGATGACTTCATGGCGCTTGAAACCAGGCTATTTTTTCATGAATGACAGGGGGACTCATGGTCAATATCCGGTTCAGGACGCCCAGAACCCAGGACATTCCTTGATGCTCCACCGAAAAACCAACGTTTAGATAATATCGATGGTCCCTGGGAAGACCAACCGTGGACCCGATGAAAATATATCGGGGGAATCCGATGAAACTCATGGCCTCATCCTCATCGGCGGTATACTGCAAACGTTTCTGTGGCAATTCCGTCATTTCGAAGCGTTGGGTGATGAGCCGCAACCGCAGTCGCCGGTGAACGACCTGCTGGCTCAGCCGCCGATCGAAAAACCAATCCTGGGCGCGATAAAATTCGATCCGGTAGGTGGCTTGAACCGGCTCTCCATGATCCATTTCCCGAAGCAGTTGGTCGAGGTATTCCGGTTGCAGGCGAATGGTGGCATAAAGCGCGTTCCCCTGCTGGAAAACGCTGGCCTCGGCGATGGGGTTGTCCGCAGTGCTTTCGGTGGAGACAAAATTACAGCCGTGGAGAAAAATCAGCCCGACGAAGGCGGCGACAACAAAGCCCTGGATCATGAAATGCACAGGGTGATCGAAGGGATGTTCGGAAAAACGTCCAGAGCCCCACCCGGGAAGGGAACGGCCCTTCCCGGGTGGGTTCCCGGGCAAGCCCCGGAATGTCCGGAGTATGTACCATCCGCCGTCATGTTCTCATGCCGTCAGGGCAAAGGCGGGCTGTTCGGCGGAAGGGGCGATGGGGTAGGGGAGTGGGTCCGCTACTTTCTTTCCGGGGTGCGCCTCGACAAACTCCCAGGCATCCTTCCGTTGCAGCAGTTTTTTCAACAAATGATTATTCATGGCATGGCCCGAACGAACCCCCTTGAAGTGTCCCATGATGGGATGACCCAACAGGTACAGATCGCCGATGGCATCAATGATCTTATGGCGAACAAATTCTTTTTCATAACGCAGCCCGCCATCGTTGAGAATGCGAAAATCACCGATGACGATGGCATTGTCGAGGGATCCTCCCTTGGCCAGACCATTGGCGCGCAAGGTTTCAAGATCCTTGAGGAAACCGAAGGTGCGGGCGCGGCTGACATCCTTGATGAAGGTTGTTTCGGTGATGTCGAGGCTCACCCCCTGCTTGGACAGAAGCGGATGTTCGAAATCGATCGTGAAACTGACCCGGAAATGGTCACACGGTTCGAAGGAAACCTTCTTCTCCTGCGATGAGACGGAAATGGGGCGCTTGATGCGAATCCATTTTTTGGGAAGAGACTGTTCCACAACGCCGGCGCATTGAATCAGGAAGACGAACGGAGCGGCGCTGCCATCCATGATCGGGACCTCGGGTCCATCCAGATCGACATAGGCGTTGTCCACCCCCAACCCGACGAAGGCGGCCAACAGGTGCTCGACCGTGGACACCTGAACGCCGTCGGCGTTGGCGATGGTAGAGCACAAGCGGGTGTCGGTGACATTCTTGACCAGGGCCGGAATCAGGGCGCCTTTCATATCGGTGCGGTGAAAAACGATTCCCGTGTTTTCCGGCGCCGGGCGCAACGACAGATAGACCTTTTTTCCCCCGTGAAGTCCGATTCCCGTGCAGCGAATGGAATTCTTGAGCGTTCTTTGAAAGTACATGCGGTGTTTTCCTTAAAAAAAACGATTCCAGGAACGTGGAACCGGTTTCCCAGTGAGGCCGTCAACATTCCGACTGCGTCGTTCACTTCCAATCGAAAGGTTGTCACCCAAGCCCAGTCTTGTGGCCCCGTATGTCCCTTCTGTTGCACTCATTATGCCAAGTCAGGAAAAACTCTTTATTTGAACCCATCGGCAATCAATACTGTCAAAACAATGCCATCCAGGCGATCATCCCGATCCTTCACCCGAAGCAGAGCCGGTAAAGCACGACGGAAAACCATCAGGTGCCTGAAGATTGCGCGAAAGTTGACTTCTATTTCGTCAAGAATTTGTCAATGGCCTTAATTTTGACAGACTTGTCTGTCATCAAGTTACCATTTTCTCACTAAATGACATTGACGAACAGGATAAGTCAAGGGTTCATTTTTAATCGGGCTGTTGTCGCCTGATATAGGTCGGGACATCGAAGGCATCTTCGTTGTTGATCTGGTCGAGACTGCGGTTGAACTCTTCCCGATCGACCAGAGTGCGCCGTTTGACGACTCCGGGACGGGGCGCGGGGGGGCGTTCGTGAAGGTCGTGGGGCATGTCGTTGGAGGCCTGGGGATGGAGTCCGGCGCTTCGAACCGGCTGTAGTTTCTTGACGACCGTTTCCTTGACGTGTTGTTTTGTCGATTCGACCTCTTCCGCGCCACCGATGCCGGTGGCGACGACCGTCACCCGGACCGTGTCCTCCATGGAATCATCGAGGACCGCGCCAAAAACAATGTTGGCATCCTCATGGGCCATGTCGCGGACGATCGAGGCGGCATCGTCCACCTCCTGCAAGGTCAGGTTGTAACCTCCGGTGATGTTGATCAGCACTCCGCGTGCCCCATGGATGGAGACATCATCCAGAAGGGGGCTGGAAATGGCGTTGGTGGCGGCATCGGCGGCCCGCTTGTCTCCAGAACCCTGGGCTGCCCCCATCATCGCCTGTCCCATCTCATCCATGATGGTGCGGACATCGGCAAAATCGACGTTGATCAGACCGGGTACCGTGATCAGGTCGGTGATGCCGCGAACCGCCTGTTGCAGGACGTCGTCCGCCTTGCGGAAGGCATCAAGAATGGTGGTGTTCTTGCCGACGACGGAGAGCAGTTTCTGGTTGGGAATGGTGATGACGGTATCGACGTGGCGTCTCAACTCGGCCAGTCCATCCTCGGCGAATCGGAGACGGCGTTTTCCTTCGAAACCGAACGGCTTGGTGACCACGGCGACGGTCAGGACCCCCATTTCCTTGGCGATCGAGGCGATGATCGGGGCGGCCCCGGTCCCGGTTCCGCCGCCCATTCCGGCGGTGATGAACACCATGTCCGATCCTTGGAGCACATCCCGAATCTGATCGCGACTTTCCTCGGCAGCCTTCATGCCGACCTCCGGCTTGGCTCCGGCCCCAAGACCCCGGGTCACGTTTTCGCCGATCTGGATCCGAATGGCGGCTTTGCTTCGTGCCAGGGCCTGGGCGTCGGTGTTGGCAACGATGAACTCCACTCCGTCCAAACCGGAGTCGATCATGTTGTTGATGGCGTTGCCCCCGCCGCCACCCACACCCACAACCCTGATGCGCGCATCCATCGTCTCTTTGGTTTCAAATTCGATTGCCATCTGACCTGACTCCCATGTCCCGGGGGAAATCCCAGGAAAACCGCTGGATTAAAAAGCGTTTTTTATCCCATCGACAAGGCGCTGGAAGACACCTCGATTCACCCTGTTTTCGGTGGGGGCGAAATGATGGGACATCTCTCTTTCATTAAGACTGGCGAATTGTACCAGTCCCACGGCGGTCGAGTAAATGGGGCTTGACACAACGTCGGTCAACCCACCGATTCCCTGGGGCAATCCGCGACGAACCGGTTTGTTGAACACTTCCTCCGCCAGTTCCACCATCCCTTCGGTGATGGCGGAACCGCCGGTGAGGACGACGCCGGCGGTGATCTGTTCCTCGAATCCGGAACGGGCGACCTCGCGGCTGACCAGGGTGAAGAGTTCCTCGACGCGCGGTTCGATGATTTCAGCCAGGATGTGGCGGGGAATGGTGCGTGGCTTGCGTTCGCCGATGCTTGGGACATCGATGGTATCCTCGGGATCGACAAGCGAGGCCAGGGCGCAACCATATTTGCGTTTGAGGGTTTCCGCCTCGCGGGTCGGGGTGCGCAGTCCGACGGCGATGTCGTTGGTGATATGATCGCCGCCGATGGCGAGGACTGCGGTATGCTTGATATGTCCTTCGGAAAAGATGGCGATGTCGGTGGTTCCGCCACCGATGTCCAACAGGCAGACGCCGAGTTCTTTTTCATCGGCGGTCAGGACGGTCTCGGCGGAGGCGAGTTGTTCGAGGATGATGTCGCCCACATCCAGCCCGCAGCGGTTGATGCATTTGATGATGTTCTGCGCCGAGGCGACGGCGCCGGTGACGATATGGACCCGGGCCTCCAGTCGCACCCCGGACATCCCCAGGGGTTCCTTGATGCCGTCCTGACCGTCGAGAATGAATTCCTGGGGAATGACGTGAATGATCTCCCGATCGAGCGGGACGTTCTGGGCGCGGGCGGCATCGAGGACGCGCTGGATGTCGGCGGCGGTGACTTCGTTGTTCTTGGTCGCCACGACGCCGTTGGAGTTGCCGCTCTTGATGTGTCCGCCGGCGATGCCGGCGTAGACCATGTTGATTTCCACCCCCGCCATCATTTCCGCCTCTTCCACCGCCATGCGCATGCTTTCGACGGTGGAATCGATGTCGATGACCACCCCTTTTCGCAGTCCTCTGGAAGAATGGGTACCGATTCCGATGATGTCCAGGCGGCCATCCGGTTGGAGATCGGCAACGACACAGCAGATTTTCGTGGTGCCGATGTCAAGGCCGACAATCAGGTTCTGGTCCTGTTTGGGCATAGTGTATTCCGCTCGTGACGTAGATGTACTTTGAAGACCGAAGGTGATGCGTCAAGACCGTGAAACTTCGGCGCCCCCATGGTGAACGACGGTCGATTCTGCCTCAATTTGGCTGAAATATCCACTGAAAACCGGATATAGGATGGATCGCTCCCCCGAATGCACCGGATCGTGCGGTGGTTACGGAGCAAGACGTACCGCTACTTTTCCGGGAATTCGCAATTCCACCTGTTTGATTTTCCGATCCAATATATTGTATTTTTTTTGCATCTTCATCAACAGTCCAAGTTCCTGTTCCGCGTTTTCCGAAATCAAGAGTTTGATGCCCCGGGTCGTATGCAAGGCCCAACGCCGGCCCGAAAAACCGACCGCCTCGGAAATCGTCTCCTTGAGTCCGGGAAAGCGGTCGAGAAGGTTGATCATCCACACGATTTCCCGTGCCGAGTCCTTGTTGGTCGCGGGGCGAACGACCGGCAGCAGAATCGGGTCGCCGGCGACGAACGGTTTGATGGGTTGGCCGTATTCGTCGAGAATGAAAAGCCTTTCCCCGATCACTCCCATGCAGACGGGAATCTTTTCCTTGATCTGCACCGTCAAGGTATCCGGGAAAATGCGTCGCACCCAGGCCGAACGAATCCACGGCATCATTTCGAGGCGGTCCTTGATGGTTCGCGGATCGACCCAGAGAAGATTGGAATCCTTGTCGATACGAATCTGCTCCAGGGCCTCGGGCATTTTGCTGCGGATGAGCCCGTCCATCTGAATCTTCGTCAACACGAAGCGCCCGGGTTGGTTGGCGATCCACCATCCCAGGTAGAAACTCGCGGCGGCAAGGAGGAGTCCTCCCAGGATCAACAACCGGTGCAGCATCGGTCCAACCGGGCACCGGCGAGGATTCGAGACGCCAGGGTATCCATATCCATTCCCGCGGCCAGGGCCGCTTTGGGGGCAAGACTGGTGGCGGTCATGCCCGGAGTGGTATTGATTTCGAGAATCCAGGGGCGCATTTGGTGATCCACCATGAAATCGACCCGGTACAACCCCCGGCAACCCACGGTCCGTCCCGCTTCGCGTCCCAACCGCGTCACCGTTTCCAGGACCTCCGGGCCGACGCTTTCCGGGGGAATCAGATAACGGGTGCGTCCCGCCGTGTACTTGTTGTCGTAACTGTAGAACCCTTTTTCAGGTTTGACCTCGATGACCGGCAGGGGCTGATCATCGAGGATGGCGAGGGTCAATTCGGCGCCAACCACCGCGTTTTCGACCAGAATCGCCGACGCATCCACGCCACCTTCTCCCATTTGCGCGGATTTAAACAGTATTTCCTCCAGATTTTCAAGTGTTTTAAGAAAAAAAACGCCAACCGACGATCCCGATCCGACCGGTTTGACGAAGAGTGGGGCTTCCAGGGGTTTTTTCTGCCCTTCGATCGTGTCGATCTTGCCGCCGCCGACCCGTGCAAGCATCCAGTCCGGAGTCGGCAGACCGGCGTCGCGCAGCAGTCTTTTGCACAAAACCTTGTCCATGCAGATGGCCGATGCCGCGATTCCCGAACCGGTGTACGGGATTTCCAGGGTTTCCAGAAGTCCCTGGACTGCCCCATCCTCGCCGCCAGGTCCATGGAGGGCCAACACCGCAGTTTGAATATTCCTCTCCAGCAGTGTTCGTGCCAAGGCTTTCCAGGAATCGATTTCAATGGGAATGACCGGAATTCCCAGGCGTTGATAACTGGCGACCAGATTTCTGCCGCTTTTCAGGCTGATTTCCCGTTCCCGGGAACGGCCTCCCATGAGAACGGCAATGTTGCCCTGGGGCGGGGATGAATGGTTGTGCTCCATGGATCTCTCGTGTTTTCGGTTGGTGGTGGATCGGCGTCCTTCAAGGTCAGAGGGGTTCGGGTCCGGTGGGGCCGAGAAATCCGATTTCGGTATCGAGGCGAATGCCCGAATGGGCGAAAACGGCGTTGCGAACCTTTTGGATCAGGGCGACCATGTCGGTGGCGGTGGCTTTGCCGGTATTGACCAGGAAATTGCAGTGTTTCTCGGCGACCCGGGCATCGCCGATGGCGACACCGCGCATGCCGGCGGCATCGATGAGTTTCCAGGCCGCGGGGCCATCGGGTGGGTTCTTGAAGGTGCTGCCGGCGGATGGAAGGTTCAGGGGTTGGGCGCGGCGGCGTTGGTGATTGTGATGACGCATGGTTTGGCGGATGGTATCGGGATCTTCGGGACGAAGACGGAAGCGGGCCGAAACAAAGATCCATCCTTGAGGGAGCGCGGTATGCCGATAGCTCATGTCAAGGTCGGCGGGCGTCATGAGATGCCGCTCGCCATCGGGATCCAGCAGAAGGGCGTCGATGAGAATATCCTTGAGTTCGTGTCCATGGGCGCCGGCATTCATCACCAGGGCCCCGCCCACCGATCCGGGGATCCCCGCCAGGAACTCGGCCCCTCCCAGTCCCAGCCGACGGGCGGCGTGGGCCAGAGCACGGGTCGATGTCCCCGACAGGGCGGTCACAACGGCCTCGGGGGCGTCGGTTCGGGATGGACGTTCCAATTGGATGCGGGCGAACCCTCGGGTCATATCCAGGATCACCCCCTGGAATCCGGAATCACCGACCAACAGATTGCTGCCTCCTCCGAGAATGAATCGCGGGGTTTCCGGATGCAGCGTCCGCCAGAAGGAACTCAGCTCCTCGATGTCGCGAAACGAAACGAGCCAACGCGCCGGTCCCCCGATTTTCAGGGTTGTCCGGTCCGCCAGCGCGACCTGTTCGCGCATGTGTCCGCTCCGTCCGGGTGGCGGTGGCACGGGGGATGGCATGACTCAGCGCTCCCGGATCCAGGATCCGGCGTAATCCCGGGCGCGGTGGGTAATGGATCCGGCCCCGAGGAAGACGACGACATCGCCCGAATCGAGCAAACCTTCCATCGCCTCGCGCCAGTTTTCCCCTCCGGGCAGGGCCAGCGCCGGAATGCCGCTGTGTTCCTGGATCCCCTCGATCAGCGGGGTTCGTTCTCCCTCAGGGAAAAACTCGGGTGGCGGACGTTCCCCGGCGGAATGGACCCGATCCACCAGAACCAGGCCGGCATGACGGAAGGCGCGCAGAAATTCGTCGAACAGGTTCATCAGGCGGCTGTAACGATGTGGCTGAAAAACCGCCACGATCCGGCGTTCGGGTGGGTAGACATCCCGGGCCGCCGCGAGCGTTGCCATGATTTCGGTGGGATGGTGGGCATAATCATCGATTACCGAACGTTCGGGCCGGTCCAGAAGGATGTCGAAACGTCTTTGAACCCCCTTGAAATGGTTCATCGCCGTGACGATGACCGGCCATTCGATGTCCAGCTCCAGCGCAACCGAGATCGCCGCCAGTGCATTGAGTATGTTGTGCCGTCCCGGCTGCGCCAGTTGCAGTTCGCCCAATTCGGTCATGGATCGGGTCACGGGGGTTTTGCGCAACACGGTGAAGGTATTGCGATGATCCTTTCTTCCGATCCGCACCGCCTGCAAATCGGCTCCGTCCTCGAAACCATATCCGATGATTCTCTTGTCCGCCAATCGCGACAAGAGCGCACGGGTTTCCGGATGGTCGCGGCACAGCACCCCGAGGCCGTAGAAGGGAATCTTTTCCACAAACCCATGAAACGCGCTCCTCAGCGCCTCGACGGTGCCATAGTGTTCCATGTGTTCCGGTTCGATATTGGTGACCACGGCGATGGTGGGAAACAATTTCAGAAAGGTGCCATCGCTTTCGTCCGCCTCGGCGACCAGAAAATCGCCGCTTCCCAAACGGGCGTTGCTGTTGAGTGCCTTGACGATTCCTCCATTGACGATGGTCGGGTCCATCCCCGCTTCCCCCAGGAGCGAAGCGATCATCGAGGTCGTCGTCGTTTTGCCATGGGTACCGGCGATGGCGATGCCATATTTGATCCGCATCAGTTCCGCCAGCATTTCGGCCCGTTTGGCCACTGGAATATTGTAGTTTCTGGCAGCCTGGATTTCCGGATTTTCCTGGCCGATCGCGGATGAATGGATGACGACATCGGCGCCCTCGACGTTTCGGGCATCGTGTCGGGAATGGATGACCGCCCCGAGTTCCTGGAGGCGGTGCGTCCGGGCGTTGCCCGCCGGATCGGATCCCGAGACCTGATATCCCAGGTTGATCATGAGTTCGGCGATGCCGCTCATGCCGATGCCACCAATGCCGACAAAGTGGAGTTTGCGAATTTTTTCGTACATGTGCCTGACCAGACCGTGGCAGAGTAAAAGCCATATCCTGACTTTTTTTAATCCAGACGTCCAGGTTGTTGTTCAATTATTTTTCAATTCATGGTCGATGTGCTTGTCGTTGATCAATTTTTTCTCCCCATGGCCCGTGTTTCCCCCGCGTCCCCGATGGGGGACTGTACAGGGGTAATGAGGTTCTGGTATCATGCGCCAATTATTGGGCGTGTTTGTTGTTTCTAAATATAATTCATTGGATTATAAAGAAATATGAGCCACATCTTCGGTGCGGGGAGTGCGTATTGTTCACCGGTCCGCCAGAGTTGGTCCCAGGGCCCATCCATTCCTTCTGGCCTCCCTTCCCCCGTCCCGAAGGGGCCTTGTTGCTGGCGATGCAGTGGCAGTTCGAGCAGGGGGAACGGTTGGCTCCCGAGTTGTTGCGGCAGAGGGTGTCGCGGCAGTTGGCGGTTCTGGTCCGTTTCGCCTTCAAGGAGGTCCCTTATTATCGGGAGCGTTATGTGCGCGAGGGATGGCGCTGGGACCGCCTGCCGCGTCGGGTCGAGGACTGGTCTTCGCTGCCCATCCTGTCTCGGGAGGGGTTGTTGCAGGCGGGGACAGCGATGATCGCCGGTCGTCGCCCTGCCGGGCACGATCGGGGCCATCCCATGAAGTCCTCGGGCTCCACCGGTCAACCGGTCGTGGTGCAACGCAACAATGTCAAGGACCTTGTCTGGCAGGCGATCACTCTGCGGGAGCATTTGTGGCATCGACGGGATTTTTCCGGAAAGATGGCAACGATCCGCAAGATGGACCATCCCGATCTGGGGCGTCCCCCTCATGGCAGTCTGCTGTCCAACTGGGGGGCCCCGGTTGCCCATGTGTTCCGTGGCGGACCCATGGCGGTATTGGACATCGCGACCGCCTCCATCGCCCAACAGAGGGAATGGCTGTTGCGTGAAAATCCCGACTATCTTCTGACCTATCCGACCAATGCCCATGCCCTCGCCCGGGAATTCATCGATCTGGGGTTGCGGCTGCCGCGCCTGCGTCAGGTGCGCACTCTGAGTGAAACGCTGACCGGGGAAACACGAAAATTGTGTCGCGAAGCCTGGGACGTCGCCATTGTCGATACCTACAGCGCCAATGAAGTGGGTTACATCGCCCTGCAATGCCCCGATCATGAGCGCTATCATGTCCAGGCGGAGAATGTCTGGGTGGAAATCGTCGATTCACAGGGCGCCCCCTGTGTCCCGGGAACGGTAGGACGGGTGATCGTCACCGATCTGAACAACTTTTCCTCGCCACTCCTGCGCTATGACACCGGCGATTGGGCCATACCTTCCGACCCATGCCCTTGTGGCCGCGGTTTGCCGACCCTGGAACGAATCATGGGGCGCAGCCGCAACATGCTGGTTCTTCCCTCGGGGGAACGACGCTGGCCCATGATGCGTCCCAGCCTGTATCGCGAGATCCTTCCCCTGAAACAGATTCAGATGGTTCAACACACGCCAGTCCGACTCGAAGTCCGGTTGGTGGTCGATCAACCTCCCGGTCCGGCTGCCGAGGACCGGCTGCGGCAGGCAATCGTGCAAACTTTGGGATACGGGTTCGACATCGAGTTCCAATATCGGAAGGAACTTATCCGCTCGCAACGGGGCAAATTCGAGGAGTTCGTTTCTCTTGTGGAGGAATCCGCCTTTAAACCAGGTACCTGATTCTTGGTACCATTTTTGTCAATGGCTGGTCCAGCGTGGGAATCAAGAAAGCAAGTGAAAACATTGACGAACAATATTCCTCTGGGGCGATTTCTTCCCTGGATTTTCTTTTCCGCCGTCGTCGGGGTATCGATGACGGTGGCGACGCTCAATCATCTGGCTCTGACCCCTTCCTTCGAAAAAATGGCCGCAACGGTCATGACCCGGGTGGGGCGGGAAACTGCGGGAAACACGAAAAACTTTCTCGACACCGCGGCGCGATCGGTGCGGTTGATCGCCGGTCTCCTGGTCCGGGACCATGTCGAAGGATTGACCCGGGAACGGTTCAACATGGTGACCCGGGGGTACCTGATGGAGCATCCGCACGTCAGCCTGATCTACCTGGGAGATCGAAATGGAAACAACTGGTTGAACAAACGGGAACACGACGGGACGTTGCGGACACGCATTCTGCGTCGGTTGGACGATTCGGAAGTCTCGCGAGCGATCGTCGCCGAGGCGATGTCCATGCCGGTGGTGACCGACGAGGAAAAACAAAAGGTTGCGGTCCGGATTTCTTCCATCCTTGAAACAAAATGGTTTACCCAGGACGATGCGGGTCAACTCAGGGAAAGCGAAACGGCCCCTTATTTTGCGTTTGATCCACGACTGCGCCCCTGGTACCAGGGGGCACAGCGGAGCGGTGGGTTGTTCTGGACCGATGTCTATACCTGGGCGGAACATTATCAGGGGACGACAACCACCCAGATCGGAATCACCGCCTCGATTCCGATGGAATTCCAGGGAGAACGGCGGGGGGTGGTCGGGGTTGACATCGGCCTGAAGGACATGTCCGATTTCTTTTCCGGCCTCAAGGTGACCGAACATGGACGGGCGTTCATGGTCGATGGCGCTGGTCGCCTGGTGGCGGTGGCCAATTATGACGAAATGGTGGCGAAAAACGAGAATGGATCGATCGAACGGATCAAGGTGGTTGACTCCAGGGACCGGGCGATGGCCATCGCGTTTGCGACCTTTGGCGAACAATTGAACGCCGATGGGAAAACAATGGCCGATTTCAAGGGGGAAACACTGTTCACCATTGCGGTGGACGGAGAAGAACAGTTTGTCTTCATCCGATCTCTCGATTCGGGCCATGAACTGCCGTGGTTTATCGGCGTGGTCGTTCCGGTGGACGATTTTCTCGGGCAGGCGCGGACGCAACTGAGCGTCAGTCTGGGCATTTCTTTTCTGTTGTCTTTGGTCATGGGAATCGGAGCGATGGTGCTTGGACGCATGATCATCCGTCCGATCGAAAAACTGGTCGCCGCCAGCCGCAAGGTCGGGGCGTTGGATCTGGATGCCTTCGAAACCATGGGAACCCGGTTTCTCGAGCTGGAGATCATCAACAGGCAGTTTCGGGAAATGAGGGACAATCTGTTTCTGGTTTTACGCCAGATTGTCGATACCGTGCAATCGTTGCGCGAGGCCTCGGTCAAACTTTCGGAACTTTCTCCGGCGCTTGTGACGCATGTGGATCGGATGGCCGATTTGTCGCTGGCCAGTGCCCAGGTCGCCCGTCGTTCGAGTGAAGCCATGGTGGCGATTTCCGGTTCGGTCACGGCCATGAACGTGGAGATGACCTGTTCCAATCAGAGCATGGATGCGGCGCGCGGCAGCGTCGATTTTCTTCATGAGCGGATGGAAGAACTGGTGGACGGCATCCGGATGGTGACCCACCTTCTGGAGTCGGGAACAGAAGAATTGTCGGCGATTCAAAGGGATGCGGCAGAGAGTGCCGTGGCGTCGCAAACCCTGGTGACAGGCTTCACCGAGCTTGAGAAAAACTCCCAGACCATTCACGCCCTGGGTCAGAGTGCCACCCTTCAGGCGCGGGGGGCCCATGCCAAGGCGGAAAAGCGGATGGATTCCATTCATCGGCTTGGGGCGGCGATCCAGGAAATCGGTCAGGTGATGGCTTCCATCCGCGACATCGCCGATCAGACCAACATGCTGGCTCTGAATGCGGCCATCGAGGCGGCGGGGGCGGGTGAGTCGGGGAAGGGGTTTTCGGTCGTTGCCAACGAGGTCAAGGATTTGTCGCGCAAGACCCATCAGGCGACCGTCGAGATCGATCGCCATGTCGATGGCATCGCCGATATTTTTTCCGAGCTGGAAACCTTCGTTCGCGAATTGATGGCGGGTCTGGGCGGGATCGATCGGTCAAACAACAGTATTTTCAAGGCACTGGAAGAGTTCAACATGCGGATGGCCACCATGGCGGGATCGGTGGGGAGCCAATCTCGGGTATTCAACCAAATCTCGGAACGTCTGACCGGACATGCGACCGCGCTGGCGAGAGAAAATCCAAGATTCCAGGAATTGTCGCACCATGTGGCGGAGATCCGGGAGCATGTGGCCAATGTCGTCCGCCAGACGGGTGACATATCCGCCAACCTGGGACGGGTCGTCATGGCAAGCGATGCCATTGCCGCGAATGTGGTCATGGTGACCAGCGACATGGAACGGACCGCGACCGACATGGAACAATTGAAGGAAACGACGGAGATCATTCGTTCCTTCAGCGGCAACCTGAGCTACGAAACCGAAAAAAATCGCCGACACGACGATGGACCTGGAAAATACCGCATCGCGGTTTATCGTTTGAGGGACGAACAGACCCAATGCCATGGATTAACCATCGCGGATTGTCAATCCTTCGAGTTTTTGCATGTCAATACGCCCAAGATCCGACTTTATCTTCTCGGCGACATAATGAACGAGGTGGTAAGGGAAATGACCAGAGCGTACCAACTCAAGTTGATCATTGCGAATCCTCACGATCGTGCCTGAGTCTTGGTACAGTATCCGACCATTTCCTATGGTCATGTTCACCTCAGGAATCAACGGCGCCAGATCTTCTTCCCTTCGTATGCTTGGTTCCTCGGAACGATTGGCGGATGTGATCGCGATTGGAAAAGAGAGCGTTTGAATCAAATACCAAGTAACAACACCGGGATAGGAGAGCATCATTACTTCTTCGGTATTTCCAGAAATCCATTTTGGAATGCATTCTTTTTGGGGGAAAATGATATTCAAGGTAGAAGGCCATAATAGGTCGATCAAGCGACGGCCAAACAGTGATATTTCCGCATAATCAATTGCAGTAGCTTTGTCTACAAGAATTCCGATAGGTTTGTCCATAGCGCGGCGCTTGATACTCCGAATACGGGCGACAGACGTTTCATTAAATGCATGGCAACAAAGGCAGTAGGAGGTATCAGTTGGGAGGAGTACTACGCCTCCTTGTATGATACATTGAGCTGCCTGTTGAACGGATTCTGTTGTTGGTTTGTAAATCATTTATTGTTCCATTTCATGAAGTGAAACGAAGATATTTGGAGGTTTCCCGCCTAATACGAACTTCACTACCGGACACTTTTTTAGGAAAAAAAGTGGAAGTTCCTAAATTTGATTGATTTTTCTAAATTATTAATGAAACTCATGGCTATAAATTACCCCACCTCAGGAGATCTGGCCATGTGCGATAATGCGAAGAGATTTCGTGCCGTCAGGAGCCAACTTGCCAAGGCCCATCCAATCCAACCGAGGGGAAATTTTGCGCGACATTTAGACACGCTTGCCGGGTTGGTAAGTGGTATCGTTGGCAGCAAGAGCGTGAATCTGCCAAAGGTGGCATTGGAGGTGCCAGATGGCAACAAGCCATCCAGTCGGGAGAAGAAGTTTTGTCGATTGATAGACAATCAAAGTATTGATTTTGAAAGATATTTCTTGCCATATGTTAAGACTATGCTCAGCAATCTTGGGGGAGAAATTTTGGTTATTGCCATTGATGGAAGTACTGTTGGCCGAGGTTGCATAACCTTGATGGCGAGCGTAATTTTCCAAGGCCGTTCTTTGCCAATTGCTTGGCTTGTAGTAAGGGGAAAAAAGGGTCACTTGGCAGAGTCTTTCCACCTTGAGCTACTCAACAGTCTCAAGGATATTGTTCCTGACGGGAAGCAGGTTGTGATTGTGGGTGACGGCGAGTTTGATGGGATCAGATTGCAGGATTATGTAAAAAGTTGTGGATGGAACTATGTCTGTCGTACTGGAGTTAACATCTCCATAGTGTGGAATGGTCATGAGGTTAAATGTGGGGACGCAACGGAAAGTTTAGAGCCTGGTAAGTACATAATCTTTAAAGATATATTGTTCACAGAAGAGAGATATGGTCCAGTTAATGTCGTCTGTTATTGGAGGAAAGGATATAAGGATCCCATTTTCCTTGTGACGAGCATCGATTCGGCTGGGAGGGCTTGCGCCTTATACCGTTTACGTTTCAGGATAGAGACGCTTTTTTCAGACAAAAAGAGCCGTGGTTTCAACATTCACAAGTCACATCTATCTGATCCAGAGAGAATTTCAAGACTGCTCATTGCGGTGAGCCTTGCGTACATCTGGATCGTTTTTTTAGGGGTGGTGGCGAAGACTGAGGGGTGGGTGGGTATTATTCACAGAACCAAACGTTGCGACCTGAGTCTGTTTCAGCTCGGTCTGCGTTTTCTGGAGCATTTAATAAACAGAGGCATGAGAGTCATAGTATTATTCTCGTTTTAAGTTGTTATTAAAAAGTGTACGGTAGTGAAATCAACGAACAGATCGTTGATGAAAAATTGTTTCAGTTCGATAATGGCAGTATTGACATCAAAAGTATCCATGGAACTCACCTGTTTGTTAGTGGAATTGTTATTATTTATAGCATAAGTATTTCCTGTTTACCTTTCATTTGGCTGGGAGATCTTTCTTCAACTTTTTTCAGGACACACATCCAGGATTGAATATTATTAAATCTATTTTATTGATTATAATAATTATTAAATGACGCAAAACATGCCATTTATGTAGAAAATTGTTGGACATATCATTCAGGAGAATTCTTACGCGCCGGGTATCCATCTATGTGGATTTGGACACCCGGAACATGCTACAGCATGAGTCAAATTTATTCTTGGCGTAAGTAGTTCACCAAACCTCCACACTCGATAATATTCTTCAGAAAACCAGAGATCGGAACAAAAGTATGCGTCGTTCCGCCAATATCGACCGTGGATCGATCGGTATCGATGGTGAGTACATCACCTGTATGCACCTCTGGAAGAGTTTGAATTTCAATGAGAAGAATGCCCAAATTAATTGCATTGCGGAAGAAAATTCGGGCAAAACTGCGGGCCAGGATGATCTTGACGCCCAGTTCGGCCAGAACAGCTGGTGCCTGTTCTCGGCTGGAACCGCAGCCAAAGTTTTTCCCTCCTATTAAAATTTGGCCCGGTTGGTATTGAGTGGCGAACGCCCGGTCCTGGGGCTCCATGGTATAAGCAGCCATTTCTTTAATGGTGGGCAAGGTCAAATATTGGGTAGGAATGATCTGATCGGTATCAATATCGTCTCCGAATACCCACGTCTTTTCCTGTATCCGCATTAAACTTCTCCAGTTGGGCTGGTTATTTTTCCATGGACGGCACTCAAAGCTACAGTGGCCGGGCTGGCCAGATAGATCTCCGAGTGGGCACTGCCTGCCCTTCCCTTGAAGTTGCGATTGGCTGTGGAGATCATTTTCTGTCCTTTGGCCAGAGACCCCTGTGAAGCGCCCCAACAGGTGCTGCACCCCGGATGATTGACAATCGCGCCGGCCTCCATGAAACGGCCAATCAGACCGCGCTCAAGCGCTGCCTGATAAACGGCTACCGAGGCGGGAGTCACCAACATACGTACCTCCGGATGGATCTTGCGTCCACGAAGCTGCGCAGCAGCGATTTCAAGATCGTCCAGCCGGCCATTCGTGCAGGATCCCAGAAATGCTTGGTCGATGGGTGTCCCTGCAACTTCGGCAATATCTTTGACATTGTCTACATGATGAGGGCAGGCCACCTGTGGTTCCAGGTGGGAAACATCAAAAGAACGCCTTTCGGCGTATGTCGCATTCATCCCCGTTTCGAAGAAATCCCAACTGATGTCACGATTGGCGAAGTGTCGGCGGGTAGTTTCATCAGGTAAAATCATGGAGCTTTTTCCGCCGGCTTCGATGACCATGTTGCACAGGGTAAATCGTTCGGAGATCGAAAGGTTGCCTACCAAATCGCCACCGAATTCCACCGCCATATAAGTGGCTCCGGAAGCGGTCAAATGTTTGATGACATACAGAATCACATCTTTGGCATAGACACCGGGCTTAAGGCTTCCTGAAAGTTCGATGCGCAGGCATTCAGGCACCTTGAGCCATGTCCGACCGGAACCGATAACCGCGGTAATGTCGGTGGACCCCATTCCCACCGAAACTGCGCCGATACTACCGTAACTGCAGGTATGGGAATCGGCCGCCACCACCAATTCACCGGGTTTGACGTAGCTTTCGAACATGACCTGATGGCAAACGCCGTCACGTTCGTGCAGCCTAAGGTCATGTTGCTTGGCGAAGTTTCGTATTATCTGATGCGCTTCGGCGGTGTTGATATCATCGGCAGGGATGCGATGATCATTGATCAGCACCACTTTTTCTCGGATTCCTACCCGGTCGAAGCGGAACCGATCATTGAACAGGGAAACGGTCAGGGGAATCGTGACATCATTCGCCATGCACCAATCCACCTCCACTTCCACAACTTCTCCTGCTTGCACCTTTGGAAGGCCAGCATGTTTGGCGATGATCTTCTCGGTCATGTTCATATGTGTACGGTCCTTGATGCGCTCGATGCGTTGCGCTGATACTCCAGATGGTCGTTCAGTGCCGTGATTGTGGGTTGGTCAGGCATCCCGCCACTACCGATGCGGCTACGGTAGCCGGGCTGGCCAAGTAGATTTCCGCGCTTGGATGGCCCAATCTGCCAGGAAAATTGCGGTTGTTGGAGCAGACAGCCACTTCCGTAGGACCGATCACGCCTCCCAACTTGCCAAAACACAGACCACAGCCGGGATTGGTAACCACTCCTCCAGCTTCCAGGAAGATGGTGATCAACCCTTCCTCCATGGCCTGTTGGTAAATGGTACGACTGGCCGGGGTAATGATCAGTTTGACGAAGGGGGCTACCTGACGACCTTGAAGATAGGTCGCTGCTTCCCTCAGATCACTCAGACGGCCATTGGTACAAGAACCGATGAATCCTTGATGGATGATTTTTCCAGCCAGTTCATCCACGGGGTGGATGGAATCCACTTTTCCAGGACCGGCCAGTTGCGGTACCAGTGTGGCCAGGTCCACGGTGATTGAATCCTGATAGTGGGCATCATGGTCACTGGCGAAACGTTGATAATCCGTAATACCTCGATCACTCAAGTAGGACTCGGTGATTTCATCAACCGGAAAAATACCATTTTTTGCACCCATTTCAACCACCATGTTGCTTATGGTCAACCTCTGTTCCATGGAAAGCGCTGCCACACCTTCACCGGTGAATTCTATCGCCTTGTAGGTGCAGCCATCAGCCCCGAATCGTCCGATGAGGTGCAAGATGACATCCTTGGCGGTAACGCCCGTACCCAAAGAACCTTCCAGACGAATCTGAATGGAGTGAGGTACTTTCAACCAGACGGATCCCCTGCTCCAGATGCCGGCCATTTCGGTGCTGCCCATGCCGGTAGCCAGTGCGCCAAGAGCGCCATAGGTCACGGTGTGGGAATCGGTACCAATGACGATCGATCCGGGGATGACATAACCCTTTTCAGGCATCAGTTGATGGCAGATACCTTCACCATAGTGGAATTTATCAATTCCCCAAGATCTTGAGAATTCGGCCATTCTTTGGTAGATGTTTCCGGAATTACTGGAAGTTGAAGGGACATCATGGTCGATAATGAGGACCACCCCATCTGGACGCCACAGAGGTTTTCCCAGTTTTTCAAACTCGGTGATCACCGTGGTCGCAAAAATGTCATGGGCGAAAACCCGGTCCACCGCGACGGTCACGATTTCACCAGGAATTACCTTTACTTTTCTTGCGTTATTGGCGATGATCTTTTCTGTAAGCGTTTGTCCCATTGTTTCAATTCCTTAAGGAGGCCCATTGCCGATTGGAAATGGGAGAGAAAATGTACCGGGGTAAATCTTGACCGAAAGTGTCAAGCGGCACAAACACCCCGCCAAGCCACTTGTGGGCGAAAAGGATTTCCTCTTGATCGCCTATTTTGAGAACCGAAACACGAAAAAATGCCGCTATCTGCAAGATTTCGCGTCAATTTCTAAATGACTCAAATTGCCTTCACTATTCGTTGACCGCCTTGCGGATCTGATCCAGCACGGTGGGATCGTCGATGGTCGGAAGGTCTCCGGGATCTCTTCCTTCCGCGAGGGCCTGGATCGAACGGCGCAGGACCTTTCCCGACCGGGTCTTGGGAAGTCCCGGGACAATGTGGACGGTCCGGGGACGGGCGATGGGTCCGATCTGGTGGGAGACCAGGTCCTTCAACTCCTGTTCGGTTGGCGGCGTCCCATCCCTGGCGACGACAACGAAGGCGATCACCTCCTGTCCTTTCAGGTCATCCTTGATTCCCACCGCCGCCGCCTCGGCGACGGTCGGGTGGGTACACAGGATTTCCTCGATTTCCCGCGTTCCAAGACGATGGCCCGCCACATTGATGACATCATCATCCCGTCCCATGATGAAATAATATCCCTCTTCGTCATGCATGGCATAGTCGAAGGTGGCATACAGCAAGGTTTCGAAGCGGGAAAAATAGGTGTCGATGAATCGCTGATCGTTGCCCCATACCGTGGTCATGCAGCCGGGAGGGAGCGGCGGCTTGATCATGAGCGATCCCTTTTCATTGGCCTTGACCGGTTGTCCCGTCGTCTCATCGACCAGGAGACACTCGAAACCATAGGCGGGAACGGTCGGAGAACCAAATTTGGTTTCCATCAATCCAAGGCCCGCATGATTGGCCAGGATTGGCCAGCCGGTTTCGGTCTGCCAATAGTTGTCGATCACCCGTCCTGTCAAATGCTCCGAGATCCAGCGATGGGTTTCCCGATCCAGTGGTTCACCGGCAAGAAACAGGTATTTCAACGAGCCCAGGTCATGGGTTTTGATCCATTCGGGACCGGTTTTTTTCAATAATCGGATCGCGGTCGGTGAAGTGAACATGACATTGACCTTGAACCGTTCCACCATCGACCACCAGATGCCTGGATCGGGTCGTGTCGGCAGCCCTTCATAGAGTATCGTGGTTGCCCCGGTCAGGAGTGGGGCGTAGATGATGTAGGAATGGCCGACGACCCAGCCGATGTCGGATCCTGTCAGCATGACCTCGCCGGGTTGCAGGTCGTAGATGTGTTTCATCGAGGCCCGCATCGAGACGGCATGGCCTCCGGTATCCCTCTGGACCCCCTTGGGCGAACCGGTGGTGCCGGAGGTGTACAGGATATAGGAAGGATGGTCCGAGGGGACCGCTACCGGGGCGATGCTGGCGCCACTCTCGCGGTTCATCTCTTGATCCCAGTCCAGGATGGCATTCCCGGGGACGGAGGAGGAGGCAAGACCACGATCGACCCTCAAGATCCGGGGTTGGGCAATGGTGACGTGTTGCAGTGCCTCGGCCAGAAGGGGACGGTAGTCGATCACCTTGCCGCCACGCATTCCGGCATCGGCGGTGACGATGAGTTTGGGCGCGGCATCGTTGATCCGGGAGGCGAGGGCGTGGGCGGCAAAGCCACCGAACACCACCGAATGAACGGCGCCGATGCGGACACAGGCAAGCATCGCCACCACTGCCTGGGGGATCATCGGCATGTAGATCAGGATCCGATCCCCCCGGCGCACCCCCATCCGCAGGAAAAGGGCGGCGGCTTGATTGACCCATGCGTGCAGGGTGCGATAGGTGATCTCCATGGAAGTCCCGACCTCGGTCGAAACCCAGATCAAGGCATTCTGGTCCCCCCGTTCCTCCAGATGACGGTCAAGGGCATTGTGGCACAGGTTGAGGGCGCCATCGGGATACCAGCGGGCAAACGGAGGATTTTCGTATTCCAGAACCTGGGTGAACGGGGTTTCCCAATCGATCAAACGGGCCTGCTCCTTCCAGAATTCTTCCCGATGGTCAATGGAATTCCGATAAAATGACCGATATCTTTCGCTGTTGTTCATCATGACGATGGTTTCTCCCGACCGTTGCAGGTCTGGTGATTGTGCGTGAGCGACTGGCATTTCCACCCTGTTCCATCAAAGCAGCTTCACCAGCGCGGCCACGGCGCCGACGGCCACGACCATCAGGCTCCCGAGCTTGATTACCATGCGTTGTTCCAGTTCCTTGAGCCGGACTTCGACCTTCGTGTCCAGTTCCTTGATGTCCCGCTTCAACTCCGCCCGGAGTGACTCGATGTCCCGCTTCAACTCCGCCCGGAGCGACTCGATGTCCCGTGTCAAATCGGTTCGAACCGACTCGATGTCTCGCTTCAACTCCGCCCGGACCAACTCGATGTCCCGGCGCAAGACGGCTTCGACCTGGGCCAGTTCTTGTTTGGTGGCCAGTCGGTTCTCGATCAGGGTGACAAGGGCCTCGGCCTGGATGGCCGCCTGCCGTTCATCGACCCCGACATCCCGCAGTTTCTTGACATAAGCGTAAGTGTCAAACGCAATTGCCTGGTTCATCGATGGTCTCTTTCACAAAATTCCGACCCCGATCCATCTTATACCGCATCAGAAAACATGACAACCATGATGCTCCGGAGGTCAAGAGTGATTCATCCTGGACTCATCCGGTTTCGATGAATGGTTCCAGGTAGGGGGCAACCTCGTTCAGTGCGGTGATGCCTTTGATAACCTTGGCCAGACCGCTCGATGCCAGGGGAGAAAATCCCCGACCCAAGGCGGCGTGGCGGAGGGTCGAGGCGGCTTCATTGCGGGCGATGCGGTGTTTCATCTCTTCATCGACCGTCAACATTTCATAGATGACCGTCCTGCCGACATGCCCTGTATGGTTGCATGAGGGACAACCGGGGCTTTCAAAAAGGGTGACGGTGGAAGAGGGCGGCGTTGCGGGGAGGGACAATCCCATGGCGGCAAGGATCCGTTCTTCCCGGGGCGTGGCGGGACGACCGACACGGCATCCGGGACACAAACGGCGAACCAGTCGTTGCGCGACGACGAGGCTGATCGCCGAGGAGACGAGAAAGGGTTCCACCCCCATGTCCACCAGTCGTGTGATCGCCCCCGGGGCATCGTTGGTATGCAGGGTGGAAAAGACCCGGTGACCCGTCAGGGCTGCCTGGACTGAAATCTTGGCGGTTTCGGCGTCACGGATTTCCCCAACCATGATGACATCGGGATCATGACGCAGGAATTGTCGCAGTGCCCGGGGAAAGGTAAAGCCGATGCGGGTGTTGACCTGCACCTGGGTGACTCCGTCCATTCGCACCTCGACGGGATCCTCGATCGTCAGGAGATGGCAAAACTGATGACGGACGATATAATCGAGGGCGGCGCGCAGGGTGGTCGATTTGCCGCTGCCGGTGGGACCGGTGACCAGGATCAGACCATGGGGAAGGGCGACGTTGCGCCGAAACCGTTCCAGATCGGTCTGGGCAAAACCAAGTTGCTCCATGGGAACCAGACCGACCTGAAGGTCCAGAAGTCTCATGACGATGGTCTCGCCCCGTACCGACGGCACGTCGGAAACCCGGATATCGAGGGTGCGATCGGCCAGCCGTCCCTGGACATGTCCATCCTGGGGCAGCCGTTTTTCCGCAATGTCCATCCCCGAGATGACCTTGATGCGCGATACGAGCGGATTCTTCAGGTGCAGCGGCAGGCGGACCTCCTCGAACAGCCGTCCATCGATGCGAAAATGGACATGGAGAAAACGTTGGTCCGGAACGACATGAATGTCGCTTGCCCGTTTGGCGATGGCATTGACGATGAGTTGGTCGAGGAGTGCCGGAATGGGCAGATTGGGGTTGATGGCGGTGCCGGGGAGGGGCGTCACGCCACGCAGGTCGATGTGTCCGACCGGATGTCCTCCCTGGGACAGCCCCTCGCTCCCATACCAATGATCGATGGCGGCCATGACGAGCGGTCGTGGCGCAATGCACAGACGGATCGATCGTCCCGCCAGTTGTTGTGCCCGCTCCAGATCCACTTTTTTTGGATCGGAACAGGCCATGAACAGCGTCTCGCCCTCCATCCGTACCGGTACGGTCTCCCATCGGGTGGCGTTGAGGCCATCCATCCGCTGGACCGCGGTTGGATCCATTTGTCCCGGATCCATCTCGGTATAGGGCAGGTCGAGGGTTGCGGCCAATCCGATGGCCATCGCCCGCGGGCCGATGATTCCCCGGTCGCGCAGGAGCCTCCAGAGTGGAATACCCGAGGCGGTTTTTTTTCCCTCCTTGGCCTGTTGTATCTCTTCGGTACGGATCAGACCGGCGGAAAGAAACAAATGCAGCAGATTGGTGGTATCATCGACGGGACCAAATCCCATGAGCCGGATCAGGTGTCCCGGGGCGAGGATCCCTTCCCGTTGCAGCGCGTCATTGAGGGGCAGAAAACGTTCATGTTCCTTGAGGATTCGATCACTGGGAGCCAGTACCTCCTCGCGGACAAACTTTTCTTTTTCCGTGGGATCTTCCGGTGGCCTTGCGGTATCGATCATGGATCGCCGTTCATGACGGGCTGGGGGCACCCATTTCGGAAAGAATTTTCTCTCGCAGGGCCAGTGTCAGGGTTTCATTGATTCTTTTTTGTTGCACGATGTCTTCGGTCAGTTTTTCCAGGCGTCCGACCAGAATGTCGGTCAGTTGCCGGAGAATCTTGACCTGCATCGGCGCCCCCAGGCGGTTCATGGTCCCCTGATTGACCTTGAATACGGTCGCCCCTTCCTCGGCGATCACGTTGGTCGAACGGGGGTTGCCGGTCAGGAAGGTCATTTCTCCGAGGATGGCCCCGGAGCCAAGAGTGGTCAATACCTTTCCTGGCAGGCTTTCCTTGGTGATGTTGACCTGGCCATCCAGGATGATGAAAAAGGAATCATCCGCGTCGGGTCCCTCCCGGATCAGAAATTCTCCCGGCTTGAGGGTCAGGAAAAGGTCTTCGGTTTGTGTGAAGGATGATTTTTCCTCACTGGTGAAGCTTTCGAAAAACGTGATGCTTTCCAGCAACCCCATCAATGACATGATACCGATCTCCCCGACTTCACCCCGATTTCCGATGCGCCGACATCCAATGGTGCAAGAATAGCGTTTCGTCTCAAAGAAAGACAAGTTACAAAATAAGTTTTGTATGGCATATGATTATGTTATATCGTTTCTGGAGACGCTCCAGCGCCATCATGTTCGTGGGAAGAAGGGCTGTGGGACTGGGAAGGGCAGTCAATCGGCAGGGGGGCGGGCGGAGTCGAGGATGGTGGTGTTCTGTCGGGATTGCCTCGTGAGGATCTGGTCCAGGATGATGTCCTTGATTTTCTCCCTGATCTCGATCGACAGGACGTTCATATCCTCCGCGGTAATCCGCACTGTCCGGACCTGTTCCCTGGCGATCACATTGGCCGAGGTCGTTTTCTTGCCGATGGTGGATATTTCGCCAAATATGGCTCCGGCCTCAAGAACGGCCAAAACGATGTCACGCCTCGTGACGGTAATGGCGACCGATCCTTCGATGATGAAATACAATCCATCCTGGAGTGTATTCTCCTTGACGATGACCTCGCCTGCGGCAAAAGATTCGATCGTATCGAGAAGTACCGACAACCCGGTTTTTTGATATTTGGTCAGTTTGGCAAACACTGGAGATTCATTGATGAATGCGGCAATCCGTTTTTTATGTCCGTGTCGATCGTCCCCGGGGGAATGAGGTGCTTTTTTCCGCGGAATTCTGGGATTGGCAAGGTGCTGATCTCTATTGAGATCTTGAATTTCACGGTTTTGCCGAATGATGTTGGCGGAGATTTGCCGAATAATCTGGTCCTTGAACTTCTCCCGAATTTCGATGCCGACATTTTCATAGAAGTCACGATCGATGGTCAACATGATGGTCGGTTCGCGGGCGATGACGTTGGCCGACCGGCGGGTTCCGGTCAGAAAGGCGATTTCTCCGAAACTGTTGCCTGGGCCAAGGGTGTTGAGAGTCACCTGGCCTTCTTCCTTGACGACGTCCACCTTTCCCTTGAGAATGATGAAAAAATTATTGCTCTCATCATGTTCGCGGACGATCATTTCGTCCGGCTGGGCCAATAGAAGCCTGTTGTGAAATGATACGATCTGCTTTTTCTCGTGAAGCGAAAAGGAATTGAAAAACGGAATGAATGAAATGATCGTCAGCAACTTGTCGTCGAGGTCCTCGCATTCTTTTTTCTCAATGCATTCGGCGACATAGGCGGATGTTGCGTTAAGTTTTTCTTTTAACTGGTTTTCAGAGACATCCGGGTGGGTGGGTTTCCTGATGAGTTCATTTTTTTCCTTTTTTCCCGAGAGCAACAGAAAACAGGTCTTGGGTTCGAGGAAGAGAAATTGATAGCGACCGAAGGCCAGATGATCGCCATCATTGAGAAGAACCTCCCTGGAACCGAAGGAGACGCCGTTGACGTAGCTGCCGAACTCGCTTTGCAGATCCTTGAGAAAGGTTCCATTGCGTTTTCTGGTGAAAACCGCGTGCTTCTTGGAAATCGTGTAGTCGGGGACGACAAACTGATTACCCGATGCCGAACCGAGAAAGAAAACCCCGGAGTTTCGCTGGCCCGGATTTTTCTGGACCAGGGGAAAGATGGTGTCGAGCGATGTTCGGCTGGTGGCGTCCTGGTCGGAGGGAAAATTCAGTGTTATTTTGCCGTCGATCGAAACGACTTCGATGTCGGCAACGCTGTCGCCGAACAAAAAAGGGTAATCGACAAATTTGGCGAATGTGGCCGCAGGGATTCCTTTCAGGAGCGTTTCGAGATCCTTAAGTCCGATCCATCCGGAATTGTTTATTTTTTCGAGAAGGGCATTGAGAGAACTGGTCATATGCGCGGCGGTGGTACCAGAAAAGGGTGGGTGGAACATAATCTCAATCGACCTGGCCATCTTATGGTTTTCTTTACGGTCGAAGCAAGAATTTGTCTTCGGTGCGCTGGATCTTTTCAATATCTTTCAATTAATATCTTTACATCAGGCGCACATGAATGATTAAATTTATTTTCATCCATATTTTGAAGCATATTGTGTGTTCCGTCATGCCACTATTGATACTCTATTCAAATCCCTGTTTTGCCTTCGCGGGGAATGAATCGGGTCTTGGCGTGGCCATCGATATTGGACATACCTCCTCTGCCGTTGGCGCCCGGAGTGCCCGAGGTCGGGGGGAATTCTACTTCAATCGGGCGGTGGGACTGCATGTCCTGATGGAATTGCAGCGACAGGGTTTTGAACGCTCCTTTGCCATCATCAATCCCAAGAGCCTGTATGCCAGAACACGAATGGCGCATGAAAAGAAAGCGGATCTGCTGCTTTCATTCCATCATGATTCCGCCCAGTCCCAGTTCCTTGAAGAATGGATCCATGAGGGAAAGAAACAACGGTTCAGTGACCGCTTCAGGGGATTTTCATTGTTGATTTCCACGAAGAATCCTCGTTTCCGAGAAAGCCTGCGACTGGCGACGATGATTGGTCGGCATCTGAAACGGGAGGGGTTCGAACCGACCCTGCATCATGCCGCGGACATACCAGGGGAGCGGCATGCCTTGTTCAATGCCCGACTGGGTATCTACTGCTATGATGATCTGGTCGTATTGCGGACCGCCTCCATGCCCGCGGTCCTTGTGGAAGTCGGGGTGATCATCAACCGGCAGGAGGAGGTGATCCTGAGTCGGGAAGAGACTCGAAACAAGGTGGCACGGGCCATCGTTTTAAGCCTTCGGGAATACCAGGAATGGGGCGGGAAGCGTCGATGACTTGCACGCCATGGATTGACTTCGGTTGATGTGACGGGAGGTAAAGTCGGTGCGCCTGTTCGTCGCTGCTTGTCATGGAAATTCCGCGCTTTCAATTGGCGTTTCAAAGGTGTATGGTGTGTATCATGGCCATTCCGGCACCATCGTGGTGGCCCTGACGGATGGGAATATGGTTGCTCCCTTGTCCCATGCCTGGGGCAGGACATGATTCGTCATTCCATCGTTCCAGAACATCCGGCAATGCCGTATACTCCTACCATTACATTCGTTGAAGCGCCGATCTTTTCTCGGCTGGTTCATTGCTATTTGGATGATACCGAATATGCGGCACTTCAATGGTCCCTGGCACTGCATCCGGAGTCGGGCGATGTCATCCCCGATTCGGGCGGGGTGCGCAAACTGCGATGGAAGGCCATGGGATGAGGGAAACGGGGCGGCCTTCGCATCATCTATTATTGGCGTAACGCGGCTGGGGAAATCTGGTTGTTGACTCTCTACGCCAAAAATGAAGCCGAGAACATCCCGGCAGGTGTGTTGTACAAGCTACGCAAGGAACTGGAGGAAACATGACCACGGGACGAAACATCGGCCAGGAACTCCTTGATGGAGTCCTCGCCATCAAAGATGGCCAGGGGCGGCGTGTCACGGTGTGCATTCCGGATGCGCACACGGTGCGAGAACGCATGGGGCTTTCCCAGTCCGCATTCGCCGGACTGCTGGGGGTGAGCATCCGCACTCTTCAAGATTGGGAACAGAGACGGCGTGTCCCTTCCGGCCCGACCGCATCCCTGCTGCGCATCGCCGAGCGCCACCCTGATGCCCTGATGGGGTAGGCCTACCGAATGTTCGGCCTGCCGCGACGGCAGGAAAAGGGGACTCCTTTCACCCTTTGGCCGGGCGCCCTCCTGAAAGGCGTATCGGGGCAAGGAAATCCGTGAACACCATCCGGATGCTTTGCTGGCGGGGGTCGGCTGGCAGGTGATCAACAAAATCCGGAAAGGTGACGGTGACGCATCCCAGGCATGATCTGCCTGCGGGCACGGTGCGTTCAATTTGGAAACATGCGGGGATCAAGCCATGAACTTCCAAAGGTTGAGGTCGTATCGTTGCCTAAAATTTACGCCAACCAAGGAGGTTGAACCATGTTGACCATCACCCTGCCCGATGACTTGGCGGAAGAGTTCCGGTTGATGGCTGAGGCGAACGGAAAAACCTTGCCTGAATGCGTCATTGTGACCATCCGGCGTTACTTGGAGGAACTGGAAGACCGACAGGACACCGAAGACGCACGGAAGGCATTAGAGGAATACCGTCGCAATCCTGGCACGGCAGTTACCATGGATGAAATATTGAAAGAATATGGTTTGGCCAGGGAAGAGTTGCCATGACCTACGCGGTGGTTTGGGATGACATTGCCCGTCGGCAACTGCGCAATCTGGACCCGACAACACGGAAACGGGTTATCAAAAAGGCGGTAAGCCTGGAATCAAATCCTCGTCCACAGGGAGCCAAGAAACTATCAGGACTGCCCGACACTTGGCGCATTCGCGCTGGGGACTATCGGATCACAAGGATTCGGACTCCGACTACGGAGTGACCGTTCCCACCTGCCCGGATGTTTTTCCGCCGGATTGACCCTGGACGAAGCCGCCACCATGGCTGTGGAGGCCATTCAAACCCATGTGGAAGGCTTATTGCTGGATGGCGCGGTCCTCCCCGATCCCCGTTCTTTGGAAGAGCATCAGGCCAACCCGGATTTTGCGGGGGCCGTGTGGGTGCTGGTGTCGGTGGACATGGGCAAAATTTCGGGCAGGGTCAGACGGGTCAACATCACCATCCCGGAACCGGCCCTGGTGCGCATCGACCAGTATGCCCGGACCCACGGGGAAACCCGTTCCAGTTTTCTGACGAGGGCAGCGCTGCAAGCCATGCGCTGAATATGGAAGCGAAACTCTTGACCAGGCATGGTAATGAGAGGTACAAAAAACACTCTCGGACCTGTGGGCAGTTTTTTGGGTTCTTGCAGGGAAGAACAAGAAGCCGACATATTCGCCGACACCTTGTGGATGGACAGAAATCGACGGACAGGAGATAGTGATTATGATCGATTGCGCCGTGATTCCTGCGGGTGGGAGGGGTTCTCGTGTCACGGCAAAACGCAAGGACCGGAATCTGATCAAGGTTCTTCTGCCCATCGATGGAAAACCGGTTCTTCAGGAAAATATCGAGATTGTCCGGGATCGCCTGGGAATTCGCCGAATCATCATCATTATCGGGCATCATGGAGATGAAGTCCAAAAGTTTCTTGGAGATGGCGAACCTTTCGGCGTCAGGATTGAATATCTCTATACCGATGTGGACAAGGGGTTGGTGGAAGCGCTATTGCTCGCCGAGCCACACGTCAGAGGCCATTTTGTCCTGCTGTTGAGTGATGGGTTTTACCTGAACTGCAATCATGAAACCCTTTTGCCTCTGGACTACGCAACGATTGATGGCGTGGTTACCTACATCCACCATTACAGCCATGAGGACATATCCAGTTCCTTCTCCATCAATCTGGCCCCGAATGGCAACCGGGTCTCTTATCTGGTAGAAAAACCACAAACTGTCAACAATGACATGCTGGGTTTGGGAACATTCGTGCTCAGCAAAGAAATATTCGAATATTTCAGAAATGTACATGTCAATGAACGCACTGGAAACCGCGAATTTATTGACGCGATTTCTTTTTTCGCTCAGGAGAGGCACGTCATTGGCCATATGTTGACAGGCTTGTACGTCAATATCAATACAACCGATGATTGGCATTTTGCTCAGTTTCTTGCCCGCCGCCATGTTTTCGACGAAACCAGAAAGAGTCTGGTTATCCCAACGTATAACGAAAACGAGTCCATTCTCTTCGTGTTGAACAATTTCCATGAGTGTGTCGATGAGATTGTCGTAGCGGATGGTGGCAGTTCCGATGGTACGGTGGAAAAAGTTGAAGGATTTCGCGATCGCTGTGCCTGCGCACTGATCCTGTTGAGAGGACCGTTTCGTGGCTATGGCGATGCTTTGCGACAGGGAGTGGAGGCAAGCACGGGCCATATTGTGACCTTTGTGGAGGCCGATGCTACATTCCGATCCCAGGACCTGTCAAAAATGTACGAATATATTAAAGACTGTGACATGGTTCTCGGGACGCGCACAACACGCCAGATGATCTGCCAGGGGGCCAACATGAATGGTTGGCTGCGTTTTGGCAACGTGCTGGCCGCCAAAGGGATTGAGTTTCTGTGGTGGTTCAATGGCGAACCCCGCATTACGGATGTGGGATGTACCTATCGCACTTTTTGGAGAAATCGTTATGAGGAAATCAAACATAATTTTGTCGGTCAGGGGCCGGAATTTTCTCCAGAGATGATGATCGAATTTATTAGAAATAATAAAAGAGTTATCGAGATTCCGGTCAGTTACTTTCGCCGGGTCTCCGGCGAATCAAAGCACTCGCGAGGAATCCTGGGGGTATCAAAAACCGCATGGCGCATGTTGGTGCTGACGCTGAGGAAGCGGTTTTCCAGAGCTTTCGGAACGGTCTATCCATAAACTTTCAAGTCAAACGAGGTTTATCAATTACCAGGAGATCGTCAAGGTTGTTGCACTATAAAAGCTGGGGTGGCTACCCCTCTACCCCTCAGACGGGTGTTCCCCTGTATTGGGGCCAAGACCTTCTTGTACAATTGGCAAGGTATCCGGAATCAAAGGTGCTTCCTTTTGGTAACGGTCGTTCCCAGGGGGACGTGTGTCTCAATGGCGGGGGAATTCTTGTGGGTACCCGGTCCATGGATCGGTTTCTTCACTTCGACCATCTCCAGGGGACCATTATTTGCGAATCGGGGGTGTTGCTTGGGGAGCTGATGGAGATGACCGTGCCCAGAGGCTGGTTTCCCATCGTTACCCCGGGGACCCGGTTCATCACCATCGGTGGAGCCATCGCCAATGATGTCCATGGGAAAAACCATCACCGGGCAGGAAGTTTTGGCAATCAGGTGCTGCGCTTGGAACTGTTGCGTTCCGATGGTCAGAGATTGATCTGTTCGCCAACGGAAAATCGTTCCTGGTTTGAGGCAACTATTGGTGGTCTGGGGCTTACAGGGTTGATATTATGGGCCGAACTGCGTCTCCGCCCCATAGCCAATCCCTTGATTCATCAGCAAGTCATCCGTTTTTCCCATCTGGATGACTTCTTTGCCATCTCTGTCGATTCCGATCAGGATTATGAATATACTCTGGCCTGGGTCGATGGGCATGCAACGGGAGCAAATCTGGGACGGGGTGTTCTGACTCGGGGAAATCATGCAGGTTTTTTCACCGATTCCCATCGCCAGGTTGCGCAACCCGCGCTGCAACCCAGTTTTCCGGTAACGTTACCATTTTCATTGGTTAATCCATGGACCGTATCGTTATTCAACAAATTTTATTACCATAAGCCCATTCGCAAGGATGGCTATTCAACAATTCATTATCGCCCTTTCTTTTATCCGTTGGACGGTATTTTGCATTGGAACCGTGTTTATGGTCGTGGTGGGTTTCTGCAATACCAATGTGTTGTTCCAACTGCACATGGTCGCGATGCCATGAAGGAGATTTTATCTCGTATTGCGGCAACGCGGTTGGGTTCCCTGATTGCAGTTCTCAAGATTTTCGGCGCGGTTTCCTCTGTGGGGCTGCTTTCTTTTCCCCGTCCGGGTGTTACCCTTGCCATTGATTTTCCTAATCCTGGACCGCGAACATTGGAGCTTCTATCCAAACTGGATGGAATCGTCAGACAGGCTGGTGGAGCGGTCTATCCGGCCAAGGATGCCCGCATGAGTCCTGAGGCTTTTCACGACTACTATCCGAAAACGGATCGATTTCGGGAATTTATCGATCCCCGATTTTCATCGCAATTTTGGCGGCGCATCCGTGGGGGGAATCCATGAGGAAGATACTGGTCATGGGAGCTACATCGGCCATTGCCCAAGCAACAAACCGATTGTTTGCTCAGGATGGGGACTATCTGTTCCTGGTGGCACGCAACAGGGAAAAACTGGAAAGCATATCCGCAGATTTGGCACTTCGAGGTGCGGGACGTGTGATAACCGTCGTTCAGGATGCCAACGCCACGGAAGGTCATGCGGCATTGGTCAAACAGGCTGCTCAGGCATTGGGTGGGCTGGATACGCTATTGGTGGCCCATGGACTGCTTCCAGATCAGAAGCAGTGCCAGGCTTCGTGGACAGCGACACGTCAGGCCTTGGAAACCAATGCCTTGAGTATTCTCTCTCTGCTCACACATGGCGCAAACCATTTTGAAGCCCAAGGACATGGTACCATTGCCGTCATTTCGTCAGTTGCTGGAGACAGGGGTCGGCAGAGCAATTATGTTTACGGCGCTGCCAAGGCGATGGTTTCGACTTTTCTCCAAGGTTTACGCAATCGGTTGCACGCCTCGGGGGTTACGGTGGTTACGATCAAACCGGGTTTTGTGGATACACCCATGACAGCTTCCTACAGTAAGGGGCTGTTGTGGGCCCAACCCGAACAGGTCGCCCGGGACATCCATGAAGCGGTTGTCTCGAAGAGGGAGATTTGTTATACCCCATGGTTTTGGCGCTGGATTATGTGGGTGATTCAGCATCTTCCAGAGTGGCTGTTCAAACGCCTTTCCCTATAATTTTCACCCATGAGATGGATCCGAATCCAGGATGTGTTTGGAATTGCTTCGGGTCAACAAGTGAAATCAGGATTTTGTATCGTAAACCAACCAGTCGTCTGACTCGATAATACGCTTGCAGCAATTTTGTTTAAGAAATTTTTCCATGGTTGCGGAACGATCAAATTTATAAAAGATGATATATCTATAATGGGCATAGAGTTCATCTCCCAGGACATCAAGGGCATTTCCAACTCCGGCTTCCTCAACGACATTAACCCCACCATACTGTCCAAGGGCATACATGATCGCCGGTTCCCTTCCATAATAATTCTGTATCAAAATTTCTTTCCGCGCTTCTTTATTGGAATCCAGGTTCCATTCACTGGATAGAAACTTCCTCTTGGTAATTCGGGCCATGAAATCCGTGGCTTTGTAAAACGGGTCGTCATCGGGAAATTTTGCATCGCTATTCATAAAAAGATAGGCGTACTGATGCTTCTCAAGGATATTCCCTACCTTCTGGGATATTTCATGGTATCTTTTTGATGAAGAAAAAATGCTAAATATGTTGTCTTTGAAAAACAGGAAGAAGGAAACAAACGCCGCCATCGTGACAAAAATAACACGAATATTTGAGCCGCTCTTGATTAGATGATTCGTTTCCAGAAGTCTTTCGACATCGTGCGCACCACACCCGGCAACCGTGGCAAAAAAGGGTACGAGGATAACGGAGTAGTATTCATGGGGGTAGTTTATTGGAAACATGAAGTAATACACTGGTACAATGGTCAGAAGAACAAGATTCTCAGGGGATTTCTTTATCTTGATGAGTGATAGAATCCCAATTGAATATAATAGGAATACGAAGGGATTTCCGAGATCCAGCAGGATCCTGGAAAGGAGTGTCTTGATTAATTTGAGGGCATTGGGCTCGATTTTTCCAGCGTGGAGGAGGACCATGGAATTCCCATCATGGAGGATGGTCACGGCAATCCATGCAACGAGAGAAAGAAAAATAATAGATGTGTATAATACAACCAAATAATTGTATTTAAAATAATCCACAACCGATCCAAGAAAATTGTCCCTCTTGATAGACTGGAAAAAATGAAAAAGAAAGAATAACGTGACAGGAAACAAATAGACAGCCTTGATCATTGCTGCCATGGAACCTGTCAATATATACAGAAAGACTGTTACTTTATGGTTGTCACCGCGAGTAATCTGGACAAGAAGAAAGAAAGCGACCGTCCCACAGAGTGCCGATAAGATGTCCGGGAGAACCGATGGATGGAATAACAGGCTGATTGGCGACACCAAGTAAAATAATGTGCCATATAATCCCACCACAGTATTAAATAAGATTCTTCCGATATAAAAGACAAATAATGATGTAATAATCCCAAAGAATATATTAACCGTTCGTGAGGTGATCAGCGTTTCGCCAGTATACTTCGACAGCAAGAACATGGAATATTGAAACAGGGGTGCCTCGTAAAGTTTGTTGGAAGGCCACGGTTCATAATTTATTTTGTACTTAAGAAAATCAACATCATGATCTTCATAGGAATCGATATTGGATAGCGTATGAAGTTGCCTGAATTGGTGGGCCCCAAAAAAAGGATCATCGATTCCGATAAATTTTATGGCTGTCGATAAGCAAAACAACCCCGAAAATACAGCGAAAAAAATGATCTTTCGAAGGCTCATTAATGGCCTGCTCCAATATGATTGACGACCAGGAATGATTCAGGCATGTGACCGCAAACCAATCCACCAGGGCATATACAATTTCCGGATGTCCATATGGCTATGTTGGCGGCAGAAAATCTGGAGTGACGGAGCTTAACGAAGAAGGTATTTGACGCAATTTCCAGGACAAGATGGTGGGCGGTAGAAGAGTTGAACTTCTGACCCCTACCGTGTCAAGGTAGTGCTCTCCCACTGAGCTAACCGCCCGCTGTGATCCGCCCGAAGCATGGGTCGAATCAGACTCTGTCGCAGCATGAATTGCCATGGTATCCGAACGCCGTTATCCGCACAGATTCTAACGTTTCAGGTCTTAAAGTCAATGGAAAAACGTGATCCGGGCGCGAGGAAGTTTGATGTTCATTGTTCAGTCCAGTCCGGCGAGCCAGTAGAAGAAGGTCAGGGACCAGTGCATGGGGGTTTGGAGGAGGGGGCCAAGGCTGCCCGAAAACGCAAGAATGATGATGATCGGCAGGCCGAATTTTTCCATCCGGGCCAGCTTGCGGTTGAGCGGAAAGGGAAGGATCGCCGTGGTCACCCGGCCACCATCGAGGGGGGGGACGGGAAGCATGTTGAAAACAGCGAGCAGCACATTCATTTGAATGGCCGCCATCAGCATCGAGGCGAGGGGATCGATCATGAAGGGGGGGAGGAAAAAGACCATCCGAAACAGGAGGGCACAGATGGTCGCCAGGAGGACATTCATGACCGGTCCCGCAATTGCCACCGAGAGAAGGGCGAGACGGAAGGAGTTCGGGGAAAAGTTTCCCGGATTGATCGGGACCGGTTTGGCCCCGCCAAAGACGATCGGATGCCCGGTCGTTGCCAGTGTCGTGACCAGCATGACGACCGGAATGACGATGCTCCAGAGCCAATCGATGTGGGGTAGTGGATTGAGGGTCAAACGTCCATAGGCGGCAGGGGTCGGGTCGCCGAATCGGGTGGCGGCGAAGCCGTGGGCCCATTCGTGGAGGGTTACGGCAAGGACGATCCCTGGGGCCCAGGTGATGATTCCCGTGATGATCTGGCTGGTGGTCATCATGATGCAGTTCTCCGAGAAACTTCGAACCATTACCGGTCGGGAATGTTTGCGGGAATCTTGTCGCGGTCGATGACCAGGTTACCGTTTTCAAGATGGAAACAACGGTCCGACTGTTTGGCCAGATCACCATTGTGCGTTACCATGAGGCAGGTCAGGCTCATGGTCCGGTTGAGGGTCTTCAAGAGTGAGAAGACCTGCGTTGCCGTTGCCTGATCCAGATTGCCCGTCGGTTCGTCCGCCAGCAACAGCACGGGGTTGGTGACGATGGCTCGGGCGATGGCGACCCGTTGCTGCTCCCCACCGGAGAGTTGACCCGGACGATGGTGCAGTCGGTGGGTGAGTCCCACCTGGGAAAGGGATTCTTCCGCCCGCGCCAGGGACTGGTTCCGGGGCAGGCGTCCGATCAACAACGGCATGGCGACATTTTCGATGGCGGAAAACTCGGGCAGCAGTCGGTGAAATTGATAGATGAAGCCGATTTTTCGATTGCGGTGTCGTGACAATTCCCTGGATCCCAGGGAGAACACATCCACGCCATCGAGAAAAACGTGACCACTTGTGGGACGATCAAGGGATCCGAGAATTTGAATCAAGGTGCTTTTTCCCGAACCCGAAACCCCCAACAGGGCAGACATCTCTCCGGAATGAAGTGTCAGGTCCACTCCTTTCAACACCTCGGTCAGACGTGATCCCGAGGAAAAGCTTTTGGTCAATCCCTGGGCCTCCAGGAGGGGATGATCATTCATAGCGCAAGGACTCCACCGGATCGACCCCCGCCGCGCGCCACGCGGGATACAAGGCGGCGCCGAGGCTCAAGAGCAGGCTGATGGCGACGATCCAGCCGACATCATTCCACAGAACGACCGAGGGGACATGATCGATGTAGTAGACATCGCCATGAAGGATTTGGATCGAAAATATTTTTTCGATCTGTCCCAAAACCGCCTCCAGATTGAAGGCCAGAAGCAATCCCAATCCCATTCCCGACAAGGTTCCGGTAATCCCGATGACCCCGCCGTTGATCAGGAAAATGGCGATGATGCCCGCCGAGGTCGCCCCCATGGTTTTCAGAATGGCAATCTCTTTTCCTTTTTCCATCACCACCATGATCAGGGAGGAAATGATGTTGAAGGCGGCAACGACCACGACAAGAAACAGGATGGTGAACATGGTGGCCTTTTCGACCTGTAATGCCTTGAAGAAGTTGCGGTTCATCTGCATCCAATCCTGCACGACGAAGGTTGGATCCAGTTGACGGGACAATTCATGGCCGATTTCGAAAGCCAGATTGGCGTCGGGGGTCATGAGGTCGATGCCGCTGACCTCATCGGATTGCATCCTCATGAGGGTTTGGGCATCTTCGAGATGGATGTAGGCCAGGGACGAATCGTATTCATGCATTCCCGAATCGAACAATCCCACCACCTTGAACCGCTTCATTCGTGGCAGAGTGCCCATGGCGGTGACATTGCCCGCGGAGGTGATGACGGCGACGTGGTCTCCCGGTTCGACGCCAAGATTCAATGCCAGGTTCTTGCCGAGTATGATTCCGAACGCGGCCAGATCTTCCAGTCGGCCATGGATCAGGTTGCGGTGGAGGGCGGAAACATTTTTTTCAAAAGTGGGATCGATCCCTCTCAGGGCCGCTCCCAGGGAGGTTCTCGCCCCTTGAATCATGGCATGAGCGGCGATGAATGGCGCCGCTCCGGTGATTCGTGGATGGGCGCGGACCTTTTCCAGAAGGGGGGGATAGCGGGTGATCGATCCCGAATAGGAACGGATATTGATTTGTCCCGTCACACCAAGAATCTGTTTTTGCAATTCTTCCCGAAATCCGGTCATCACCGCCAATACCACGATCAATGCCGCGACGCCCAGGGCGATCCCTCCCATGGAAAGAAAGGTGATGACCGAAATGAAGTGCTGCGACCGTTTGGCCCGGAGATAGCGTAGCCCAATGAACCATTCATAACGATGAATACGCATGGCATCTACCCTGAATCCCTGGAGCGCATCTGCGGAAACAGGATGACATCGCGAATCGCGGCGGAATCGGTCAGGAGCATCACCAGGCGATCGATCCCAATCCCCGCGCCGCCGGTCGGGGGCATTCCGTATTCCAGGGCGCGGATGTAATCATCATCGAAGTGCATGGCCTCCAGATCGCCCGCATCCTTGGCGCGCACCTGGGAATGGAAACGTTCCGCCTGGTCCTGGGGATCGTTCAATTCCGAGAAGGCGTTGGCAATCTCCCAGCCACCGATGAACAGTTCGAATCGTTCCGCGACCAGGGGGTTATGCACGGAGCGCCGCGACAGGGGGGACACGGAAACCGGGTAATCCTTGATGAAGGTCGGTTGAATCAGTTTTTCCTCGACGGCTTCCTCGAACAGTTCCAACAGAAGAACGCCCTCGTCCCATTCCTTCGTCGTATCCAGACCGAATCGGGCCGCCAATTCCATCAAACCGTCGCGGCTTGTGACCTGATCGGCGCTGACGCCCGCGTGGCGCACCAATGCTTCGCCCAGGGTCAGCCGCGGCCAGGGAGGGGTGAAATCGATTCGGCGCCCCTGATGTTCGACCACAAGGCTTGAATCATTGACCTCGGCGACAACCTGGCCAATCAAACGTTCGATGAAGGACATCAGTTCATCATAATCGGTGAAGGCCTGGTAGAATTCCATCATGGTGAATTCAGGATTGTGCCGGGTCGATAGACCTTCATTGCGAAAGTTGCGGTTGATTTCGAACACCTTGTCGAATCCACCGACGATCAGCCTTTTCAGATACAGTTCGGGGGCGATCCTCAGGTACAGGTTGCGGTCGAGGGCATTGTGATGGGTGACGAACGGCCTTGCCACGGCACCTCCCGGGATGGGGTGCATCATGGGTGTTTCGACCTCCAGAAACCCTTGTTCTTCCATGCGGTCGCGCAGGATGCGCATGATGCGGGAACGTTTCTTGAACAGGGTCCGGACTTCGGGATTGACGATCAGGTCCAGATAGCGTTGGCGGTAGCGGGTTTCGATGTCTTCAAGGCCATGCCATTTTTCGGGCAGTGGCCGCAGTCCCTTGGCCAACAGTTGAAATCGGGCCACCCGTACCGTCAATTCACCGGTTTTGGTGCGAAACATCGCCCCTTCGACCCCGATCCAATCGCCGACATCGAATTTGCGGAAGACCTGGGCATACAGTTGTTCTCCCACTTCGTCGCGCTGTACAGCGACCTGCATGTCGGCGGTGGCATCGCGCAGTGTGGCGAAGACCAGTTTGCCAAAATGACGATAAAGGATGATCCGTCCGGCGACACGGACCTGGGTGGCGGCCAGGGTTTCGCTGTTTTGCTCCGGACCATGCCGGGACAGGACCTCGGCCAGTGATTGTTGTGGCCGGAATTCGTTGGGATAGGGTTCGATGCCCATCTGAACAAGCGTCGCGAGTTTTTCCCGGCGCACGAGAATCTGGGCGTTTTCTTCCTTGGACATGGACTTCCCTTTTGTAAAATAAATCGGTCCGCTTGATCGGGGTTGGACGGATCAGCCGGAGATCCTTTGCGCCAGTGCGGCACGGATAAACTCATCAAGGTTGCCATCCAGAACGGCGTCGGCATTGCTTTTTTCGACGTTGGTCCTGAGATCCTTGACCATCCGGTAGGGATGCAGGACGTAGGAGCGGATCTGATGGCCCCAGCCGATGTCGCTCTTGGCATCATTGATCGCCTGGGCCTCGGCCTGACGTTTGTCCAGTTCCAGTTGATACAGCCGCGCCCGGAGCATTTTCATGGCCTCGTCCTTGTTGCGATGCTGCGACCGACCGCTTTGACATTGAACGACGATGCCGGTGGGATAATGGGTGATGCGGATGGCGGAGGAGGTCTTGTTGACATGCTGTCCTCCCGCTCCCGAGGCGCGGAAGGTGTCGATGCGCATATCCTTGTCGAAAAGCTCCACGGTGATGGAATCATCGATTTCGGGATAGACGTACACCGAGCAGAAGGAGGTATGGCGCCGGGCGGCGGCATCAAATGGGCTGATCCGAACCAGGCGGTGAACGCCACCCTCGGTCTTCAGATAGCCATAGGCGAACTCACCTTCGATGCGGACACTGACCGATTTGCATCCCGCTTCCTCTCCTGCCTGATAATCCTGGATCTCCGTGGCATATCCATGCGTTTCGCACCAGCGCAGGTACATGCGCAGGAGCATCTCGGCCCAGTCCTGGGATTCGGTGCCACCCGCTCCGGGATGGATTTCCAGAAAGGCATTGTTGATGTCCGCCTCTTCGGAAAGCATTCGTTTCAGTTCAAGGTTTTCCACCCGGGCGAGAAGGTCTCGGGCCGCTTGATGGATTTCCTCCTGGACCGACTGGTCCGATTCGGCGCTGGCGAGGGTGAAAAGTTCCCGGTTGTCGGCGAGTTCCCGTCCCAGGCTTTCCCATTCGCCGATGGTTTTTTCAAGGCGGCTTTTTTCCTGCATCAGGATGCGTGCCTGATCGGGTTTGTTCCACAACGACGGGTCTTCGCTCAGTGCCTGGACCTCTTCAAGCCGTTTCTTTCCGTTTTCGTAGTCAAAGATGCCCCCTTAGGAGAACCAGCTTCTCCTGGATGGCGTCGAAGATTTTTTCAATATTTTCATCCATGATGATCGCCGTTTCGTCTTGACATGAGCCAATCTTGACCTCCTACCATTGTGCGTGACGGAGTCTATCATTTCTTGCCGTGTTTCGTCATCCTGCGCTCTTGAAAAAAAGGAACGCCATCCCTACACTCCATTTTACGAGCCATTACGAAAGGAGTCATCAAGATGCTGTATGCCATCATCGGAGAGGATGTTCCCGACAGTCTGCAAAAGCGTCTTTCGGTACGTCCGGCCCATCTGGAGCGGCTTGAATCGTTGCAGCGGGCGGGGCGGCTGCTTGTGGCGGGACCGTTTCCCCGCGAGGCGGGGGAGGGGTTCACGGGAAGTTTGATCGTCGCCGATTTTTCTTCTCTGGAGGAGGCGCAACGATGGGCCGACGCCGATCCCTATATTCAAGCCGGGGTCTATTCCTCTGTCGCGGTCAAACCATTCAAGAAGGTTTTCGGTCCCGCAGCTGGATGAGGGGACGGATCCGTTCCGTGGATCATCCGTGTTCCTCTTGCCGGTAGATGGGCACGCCAACCCGACGAATGTGTTCCAGAAGTGGCGGATAACGTATGCCATCGAAGGCTTTGACATCGAACGTGTAGGGAATGGGCAGCTGGTCCAGGGCTTCGGCCACCGCTTCGGCACTGAGCCCGTCCGCCATACCCACCAGGGCCAGATCCACATCCGAATGGGGTCGAAAGTTGCCCTTGGCGCGGGAGCCAAAAACAATCACCTCTCGAATCTCCGGCACTTGCCGGAACACCGTGCGCATCAAGGCAATCTCCCGCACGCTCAAGCCTGTGTCGGTCATGACGCCACCGACCGCATCAGGAAAAACTCATGCAGATGGTCGAACGCCACGAAATAACGTTCGGAAACCTGTGTCAGGGCTTCGTCGAAAATCTGGAAATCATACGTGTGGGAAAGCAAATTTCGATGGTGCAGGATGTCCATCCACACCTGGGCGTCATCCAGAATACCCACGGAAAACGCTTCCTTGAGCACCTTGCGGGGTGTCGCCTCCTTGATCACGACTCCCTGGCTTTCCAGATAATCCTTAAGGGTTTTCCATGCCAACTCGAAAGCGAACTCGAAGCGTTGGATCGCTCCCTCTTTTTCGAGTCGCGAAAGTGATGCCATGCCCCGGTCCTGTACCTCCCGCAACAATACGAAGGCACGGTCAAAGTTGTCGAAACGCTGTTTCCAACGGATGTCTTCCATGTGCCTTTCCCATTGGCCATGTAACCGGGCATTGTTTTTTGGGTGTTACCGGGAAATGTTCCGGTATGGAATGAGTTTTCATGATGTTGCAGTATCCGTCCGATTGTCCCCGATGCGCAATCTGGGATCAATGTAGGGACGGATTTTTTCGAGATAGAGAAAAATCACCGGGGTGATGTACAGGGTCAGCCATTGGGAAAGGACCAACCCGCCGACGACGGAATCCCGGGGACAACCGGAATCCCGGGGACAGTATATTCATTTTCCTACCGCAATCTGGATTCCATGGACACCATACTCAATTCAGTCCTTCATCGTTTCCCCGGAGCAAATGATACCGAAAACGGAACATTCTCCATTTATGTTGTAGTGCAGCATGGAAAAATTCCGAATCCGTTTCGGTTGTCGATTGAGCGTGTTGGAAATGTTCACGACATTGATAATAAAAAATATTTTCCGATATGGTCAGAACCATGTCCAGGGCCAAGGAAGATAAGGTTCGCCTTGTATCGATTGGTTACCGGAAATCTGCGCAAACTTTTCTTGGAAAACGTTGTCACGTCTTGTCCGAGAAAACATCGCCCAAGGACTGGGCATCGAAGATACGAAGGCTCCATTCCTCCAATAAAGGCGGTTCGGCCATGGCTATTTTTTCGTTAGCCCATGCGGGCAGATCGCCAAAGCGGCGTTGTAGCTGGCGAGTTAATATTTTGGCCTCGCCTTCCTGCCGTCCTTCCTGCCGTCCTTCCCATTGACCAGCACCATAGGTGGAGAGTACAAAGCTTGCCTGGTCATGCAGTTCTTCCTGATAACGTTCGTAGGCCTTGCGCTCTGTCTCTGGCAATTGCAGGATGTCAAGTTTTTCTTTTGCTTTTTTCAGTCCACGAGCCGTAAAATCATCACGGATATCGGAATTTTTCAAAAAATAGACCCACTCGTCCAGGGTGTCGCGGGCGACATCATCAAAATTTCTCACCTTGATCAAATAGTGCTCTGGGAAAATAGCGGCTACCGAAGGGCGTTGAAACAATGCCTTCTGCCCCTCGTCCAAAGCCAGTTCTTCCTGGGTGTGCAACCCCCTGAAAGAAGTGTTGCCTACATAAACATAATCGCTGCCGTGCCCCAGATCAAAATAGAGAATGCTGATGGTGATGACCTTGATGACACTGGCGTAAGGTTTTCCTTCCGTCATGTGTTCGGTGATGGCCTTGGCGGTGCTGAAGAGTAACCTCTGTAGATAGTCCCACTCACGTTCATATTGCAATTCAACGATGACAATCTCATCCCGGGTGTTTTTGATCTTGAGAT